>JAZUIT010000210.1:0-4415 GCA_045642385.1 Acutalibacteraceae bacterium | reverse complement strand
AAAATAATATCTGCATTCTTCAAAGCATTTTTTAACATTTGTCATAACCGCACCGGAATTAAGGTCCAAGTCCGAGGGGGAAAATCCGCTTGTAATCAGCTTTGAATTAAGTCCGTATGGACTTTGTGTATCCGAAGCATTTCGCGGCATTGCTACATTATTATTAACAAGATAATCAATGAAGCTTTGATTATCAACCTGATTCCCATTTGCTTCACAACTGTAAACACGGTAAATAAGTGAAATTTCATCCGAAGAAAGCATATTTTGCTTCAACTCGTTTTGATTTTGGTTTACCTGTGCGGTGTCATTTCTGTTATAGATTTTTGATTTATCAATCAAAGTCCAGCTTCTTGAGCTTTTTGCATTTTCATCATATGTAAATGAATAATACTGTGATTCCGGATCTTTCGGATCCAAAAGGGGATAATGACAGGTGAATGAAATCTGAGAATTAAATTCAATGTTTCTGTATTCCAAAGGACAGCCGAGAATATAGCAGTAGTTGTTGTTTCCTGTAATAAAATTATCAAGGTCATTATAAATATTATCAAGTGTTTCCTGCCACATATTTCTGTATTCGGTGCGTTGGGCGGTAGTTTTTATCTGTGCAAGTGACATTATCATAGTCATAAACATACCGTAATCAAGGGTAAGATTGTTGAAATATGAGTACATATATGCCGCTTCGTCCTTAATTTCACCCTCAAAGCCGTGTGTAAATGCAAGCATTTGGAGTTGTGCATCAAACGGGGAAATGAGGCTTTCTTTTTTGCAGAGGTATTTACAGTAATCCGTAAACGCACTTTCAAGATTGCTGATAAAATCTGTATTATTTGCGACCGCATAGCTTATTTCAAACATAAGAGCATCAATGAGATCTTCTGCAATGGATTTTGCCGAATTTTCTTTTTCGCTTGCAGTCATATTGTTCCACTTGTTATAAAAGCCGTTGTATGCAATAAGCTTTCCGTCATTTGCCGCATTAATTACGGCTTCTGTTACAGCTTCCCTGAAAACGGAAAGATAATTTTCTGCATTGAGATTTATGTCCCTGTCAATATTTACATATCCGTCAGGCACGGTTATCGAATAGCTTACCGGGGTCGAATCACTTGAAGTACCGGGACATTTGGGAAGTAATGAGCCTGCACCGTCAAGATTATGTGCGGAATAAATCTGTTCACCGTTTTTATTGTAAAGGGAGCGAAGTCCCATTGTCATACCGTTCTGCCATTCTTCACCGTAATCCAGTGTAAGACTTATAAGATTGTTGGTGTAATTTGTTTTAAGAGTATTCATCCTGCTGATACAGGCGTTGTAAAATGTTGTCCACTGATTGTGGTAATTCCAGTATTTATTAATTCTGTCGGTATATTTAAGCTCCGTAAGCAGGTTGATAACATCCGCATCCAGGTCGTCAATTTTACTGTCAATTTCCTGAACGGTTTGCTGAATACTTTTTACCGTATTTTCAATGCTTTCAAGTCTTGTCTGTGTGGGGTCTTCAATAACACCGATGGTTCTGAGAAAATTAATAGAACCGTTTATCAAGGTGAAAGTCTGGCTTGCGGGACCTATTATACCCATAGCAGTGCTGAAAATTTTTGACCAGGTTCCTGCGGATTCCATAACCTTTGCCGCAGAATCAGCCTTGCCCAATTTTTCCAAAACTCTTGTGGTGGATTCAAGAGTCATTTTCATAAACCGTGTTTCATCACCGTTTTGCGAACCGAGAATGATATTCAGAATATTGGTAGTTTCCGATGCGTGAATATCGGGGTCAATAGCCGAAGATGATAAAACCGCTGAGCTTAAAAACACACAAAAGCACATCAAAACCGCAACGGTTTTTTTAAAAGTGAATTTTATTTTTTTCATTTTATCCATCCTTTCAGATAAAATAATACGATTACAAATTTTGCGGAAAAATTATATCACCGGTTAATTTTCGTGTCAATATTTTATTCTATTATTAATCCTACTCTAAGTTGATGAACCTTGTCGCCTAATTGCTGTTTTAAAATATCATAGGCTTTCTGTCCTGTACAGTGACCTGTGCAGATGTATTCAATTCCGGTTTTCCTAACATCTTCTGCAAATTTCAAAATTTCGCTTTCTGTTTTGTTGTGAAGATGAAAACCGCCGATAATGGCATATACTTTTTTATTCGGAAATGTCCGTGAAACTTCGTTGATAATATTTGCCGCACCACCGTGGGAACAGCTGTTGAAAATTACAAGTCCTTTTTCAGTGTCAAAAACAAGGCTTTGCTCGTGGGAAAAATCGTCAGGTGTCCAGCCCTTTTTCTGTTTTCTGTACATTGACTCCCTTTTACCGATTTGTTCAAGATGTTCTGTTTTGTGGGGGATTAAATACACACCGTCTTCGAGCTTATAATCACCGTCGACAAAAACAATTCTGTTTTTGAATTTTTCGATACAGCCTTTAAAAATCCCTATGTATTTTTTTATGAAAAGTATTTTTTTATAACAGTTTTCCGCACAGGATTTTTGCAGATAAAATTTGGAGTTCTTATTTATTTCAAAAAACTTTTCCATTCCGTCAGCATGGTCATAATGAGCGTGGGAAAGAACAGCATAATCAATTTTTGTAATGTCCTTGTTAAGCTTTTGAGCATTTTCATAAAACAAACCGGAAGCCCCTGTATCTAAAAGATAATTTTTGCCATTATATTCAATATAAATACTAAGTCCCCATTCACTCTTTAAATCTCCGCAGGAAATGTTGTCTGTTAATACTGTAGCTTTCATATATGTTACCTCACAAAAAATCAAAGAGGCTGTAAGAAACATTAAGTTTTTTACAGTCCCCGATTTTTAATTGTATTTAGTTCGTTTTTAATTATCCAAAGACTGTGCCGAATACCTGAGCTGTATCAAAAATTGCGTAGAAAATATATTTTTCGGTTAATTTAATTCTTTATAACATCTGCCTTTACGGGAGAAAATTGCATATAACTTTTCTACATTGGCTTTTGGCTTTCTGTCCATATCAAGTAAACCGTTTGTTTCCTGATATACATCGGTAAGCTGAGTGTAGCAATAACCGCAGAATGTAGGAGTATTGAGGATATTGTTAATATCGTTTTCGATATCTGCAACATACTGTTCAACATTTTCAATGGTAGCTTCATAGCCCCAGCCGTTGCCGCCCTGTACACGCTTACCGCCGAACTCGGTAATCATAATCGGCTCGCCGCCGTATTTTTCTCCGGGAAGCAAATATGCGTGACCGGTTCTGCTTGAACCGGTTTTAAAAAAATCTGTATTCGTGTAATATTCGGAGATGTTTTTATCAATCTGTCTGTAATCGTGGACACTTGCAATATCGGTGGGATAAATATTTTCCCAACCGTCATTTGTACTTACCAATCTTTCCGGGTCCATGCGCTTGCACATATAGTATAATTCTCTTGCAAAATCGGCTTCTCTCTTATCACCGACAATCTTGCGAAGTCCCCATGTTTCGTTAAACGGAACCCATGCAATTATTGAGGGATGGTTTCTGTCCCTTAAAATAAATTCACGCATAGTGTTTTCCGCATCAATGCAGGCATAATCCGTAAATCCGTAGAACGAGGGAAGCTCACCCCATACCAAAATGCCCAATCTGTCTGCCCAGTAATAGAATTTCGGGTCCTCAATTTTCTGATGTTTTCTTGCGGCGTTAAAGCCTAAATCAAGAATCCACTGAACATCCTGGCGGAATCTGTCATCTGTTTTGGGACGGTAGATACCATCTTTCCAATAACCTTGATCCAAAATCATTCTTGAATAAATCTGAGAATTATTAAAATATACTTTGTCACCGATTGTTTCCACTTTTCTGATACCGAAGTATGTATCAACCGTATCCTTTGTATTTTCGGTTTCAAGTGTTACGATTGTGTCAAAAAGATTAGGCTTTGCCGGTGACCAGAGAATTTTTTTGTTATCCTGGAAGCCGTAATCACCAAAAGAAACAGTACAAAAAGCCTGTTTTTTATTCATAACACGCTGTTTGATGTATGCCATAGGCTCATTATCAAGCGTAACATCTAATGTAATATCACCCGTTACATAATCATTAAATGTTATAACGGCTTTAACCGAATTTTGGTCGAAATCAGTAATATAATGTACATCGGTAATGTATGCACTGTCGGTAAATTCAAGCCATACTTCCTGCCAGATACCTGTTACCGGGTCATAGTGACAACCGGTTTTTATATCGGTTTCCCAAAACTGCTTACCACGCACCTGGTCAATCCTGTAATCATCGGTTACATATACAACAAGCTCATTATCGCCCTCGTGTACAAGTTTGGAAACATCAAAATAAAACGGAGTATATCCGCCTGAATGACTGCCGACATTTGTACCGTTTACCCAAACCTCTGCATCGTGGTCAAC
>JAZUIT010000209.1:0-4106 GCA_045642385.1 Acutalibacteraceae bacterium | reverse complement strand
TCCCACACAAAGTAAAATCAAAACGGGGACAACAGGCTTTATGGGAAGATAATTATTATTTTCAGTTTCCTTTTTCTTTGCTGTTATTTCAGCCCTCGGACAGCGGATCAAAACATAAATTCCCATTAAAATTCCCACAGTAGCACAGACAAAAAACACGGTTTTCCAGCTTGAAAAAGTAATAATAGGCGGTGCAATTAAATATACTACAATAGTACCGAAGCTGCTGCCCCAAGAAGTGTAAACGCAAGCTCGTTTATATGTTTCGCTGTCAAACAGAAATGTCATGAGCTTTACAAGGGGAGGCCACATAAACGCCTGCGCCAGTCCGTTTATTGCCCAAACAATTACATACTGTGGAACGGTTTTGCAAAACGGTATGCATATATTCATAGCCGATGTGGCGAAAAATCCCAAACCCATCAAGGTCTTAGGCTGAAACTTATCACCCAAATAACCGCTTAAAAGTTGTCCCAATCCGTAAGTAACAGAACCTGCGGTAATGGCAATTGAAATAGCAGTTTTCTCAACATTCTCAGTTTTTACCACCGAGTCAACAACGGCGGAAAAATTTATCCTTGTTATGTAGCTTACAAAATAAATTGAAGAAACAAAAACGAACAGGAACAACACTCGCTTTTTTTCTTTTGAATTAATCCCTGCCATGGTCTTTGTCAAACTCTCTGTCTTTAATATAGATATGTTTAATGCCGCGATTAGAAGTATCTCTTTGGTCAATTTCAAATCTTCCCGAAGATTTTATAAGGGGAGTAAGCTTAGAATAACCGTAGTTTCTGGAATCAAATGCGGAGTTCTTTTTCAAAACCATATTACCTACATCACCTAAAAATGCCCAGCCGTTTTCATCAGCGACATCATTTACACAACCGGCAATTAATTTTACAACCTTCTGCGGAAGAGTTTTCTTTTTTTGCTTTGTATTATTCTGTGATTTATTATCATCCTTAGGAGATATAATTTCCAAATAAATAAATCTGTCGCAGGAAGCTATAAAGGGCTGAGGTGTTTTTTGATCACCTATACCTATAACCAGCATTCCCGCTTCACGAAGTCTTGTAGCAAGTCTTGTAAAATCACTGTCACTTGAAACTATGCAAAAGCCTGTGACATTTCCGCTGTAAAGCAAATCCATAGCGTCGATTATCATAGCGGAGTCGGTGGAGTTTTTACCGCTTGTATAGCTGTATTGCTGAATTGGAGTTACTGCATAATCAAGTAGAATTTTTTTCCAGCCGGATGCGTTTGCAGATGTCCAGTCACCATAAATTCTTTTGATTGTGGGAGTGCCGTATCTTGCTATTTCTTCCATCATAGGACCCATATAGCTTGCAGAAATATTGTCCGCATCTATCAGCACGGCTAATTTTTGTTCATTATCACTCATATTATCTGTTCCTTTTCTTTATTCTTCCGATAGATTTATCTTCAATGTCCATATCTGCTAACAAAAGCATAGGTGCTTTATTTAACATATAATCGAGATATTCCGAATTAAGGCTACCGGGAAAACCGGAAACGAATTTTAATAATTCCGTAGTTCTGTTTCTGTCTGAATGTGCGTCGGTTCCGATAAATGCTGCCATTTGTTTGTTTACCATTTCGTACGAAAGAATAAACTCCTCCGCACTTCCCAAGCCTGCCAGTGACGGTGCATTAATCTGAAAAAGCACACCCTTTTCATAAAGATAATTTATAAAATCCCAATCCTTCTGACAATAGTCATATCTTTCCGGATGAGCAAAAACCGGAAGCTTTCCGTCAGAAAAGATTTCATCCAAATATTTTTCAACTCTTACAGGTTTAAAATTGTAAAAATCAAACTCACAAAGAACATAACGGCTGTCATTTAGTGAAAGATTGCGGATATCGGAATAGAAAATCTCTTCATCAATATAGATTTCAGCGCCTTTATATATTTCCGGACAGTTGTAATGTGCTGCTTCGGAAACAAGAACATCGGCAAGCTCATCTCTTTTTTTGATAAACGCAGAAACATTATCGGAGCATTTTATATGCGGTGTTAAAATCACCTTATCAACCCCGTTGTCTTTTGCAGTTTTCAGCATTTCCAAAGACATTTCGAGGTTTTCGGCACCGTCATCTATTGAATTTAAAATATGGCAATGAATATCAATCAAGCTTATCAACTCCGTACATAAATTTTTCACTTGACCTTATAATATTAAACTGATATAATATAAACATATTCAACTAAAAGGAGAAAATAACTATGATAGGTTTAGGCACATGGTCATGCAACATCAATACAATGATTTTTAAGGGTGAAGTTCAACTCACGATTTCCGACAACAACGGTGAGTATGGCTTTGAATTGGTTATTCCCGGAAACGATACACCTGATTTTATTGTTAAGGATATTACCGAAGACGGCAACACATTGAGCGGTATCGTCAATATCGAATTGCTTAAAGGAAAAGACATTCCGATTACAATGACATTTGAAAATGATACTCTCAACGGTGAAATTACAAAAATTCCTTTCATCAGAAAAATCAAGCTTGAAAACGGAAAGAAAATTTCATAAATTCAATCATTCGGGGAGCTGAAAAAAACCACAAGTTTTTCAGCTTCCCTGATTTTTAACCTATTTTTGTCAAAATACATAAAGGGGATAGGAAAAATTGATAGAAAAAGTTAAAATCTTTTGACCCCTTAATACTTTTTTCCGTCTGTTCGTTTTTTACATCCCCTATTTATTTTTAGTTTACAGAAGCATTCAAATATTCTTCTAATACTTTACCTGAGGCTTTGATTTTCTGTGCTGTTTCAACTCCAACATAACGCCAGTGCCATGGCTCATACATAATTTTTGTAACAGATGTTTTATCTTTGGGATATCTTAAAATAAAACCGTAATCTGCGGCGTGTTCGGATAACCATTTGTACTCTTCGGTATCTTCAAAGCTTTCTTCAAGACTTATTATATCCATGGCAAGACCTGCATTATGCTCACTGGTGGAAGGAGGTAAAATTTCCTCTGCCGCTTTTTGTGCCGCCTCCGCTTTTGAAAAGCCCTGCAAAACCCACGAATCTATAAGATTATCATAATTTGATTTTTGCAATTCAACTGTTCTGTAACCTGACAGAGGAGTTAGGTATAATCCGTCTTCTGCGGCGGCATTGAACATTTCTATATAATGGGGCACAACTCTTTTATCGAGCTTTTCTTCGGAACCAATTTCAGAAAGGGTTTCAAGTTCGGGAGAAAAATCATCCGGTAGAATATAATCTCTGTTTACAAGCAACAAATTCCAGTCAACAGATGTGTCTGCAAATGCGGGATTGAACCCTGCATAAGCATATTCATAATCGGCTCCGACTTTTTTTACAGGCTTTTCGGTTGTTGTTTCTGTCTGTTCGGCTGTGGAAGCCTCGACTTTTTCGGTCGGGTTATTTTCGGCTTTCCCGAATTTGATTTTACAGCCTGCAAATATTGCGATAATTGCAACGATTAATAAAACAACCGCTGTCTTGCCTTTGCCGTTCAGTCTGGTTTTTGTTTTTTTTGTCATAAACACCACCCCATAAAATATATATGATTATTTTACAACATTAAAGCAATTAAAACAAGTAAAAAATTATGAAAAATGTAAAAATTTTTCAAAAAAACCTTTTCAAATTGTATTCTTTGTGGTATACTATTAAAGCGATAGTTAAAGGGGAGTAGCTTAAATTGTTTTATCAACAACCGTTGATTGTTCAACTGGTAAAGCAACCCGATGCGGAAGCAAGACCTTTAACAGAACTTTCCGGGGTTCTGTTAAAGGTCTTTATTCATATAAAAATAAAAGGAGAAATGTATGAAACACTATTTGGAAGAGGCTCGGAATGTTCTCAGTGAATTAAAAACCACCGAAAACGGTCTTACCGCCGAAGAAGCCCAAAGACGACTTGAGCAAAACGGTAAAAACAAGCTCAAGGAAGCAGAAAAGGAAAGCCTTTTCAAAAAATTTGTCAATGCGATAGCAGATCCCATGATTATTATGCTGTTGGTTGCCGCTGCAATTCAGGCAGTTGTTCCGTTCCTTGAAAACAAGGGCGGAAGCTTGAAGCTTTCTGACTTT
>JAZUIT010000208.1:0-4978 GCA_045642385.1 Acutalibacteraceae bacterium | reverse complement strand
TGAATCTTCAATTGGTTCATTAAAATAAGTCAAAAGCTGTGCTTTTCCGCCCGAAAGCCGTTCGGCAACAGATGTGTCAATAAAACCATCCGTATTTTCAGAAGCGTAACGGGAATAACTGCTGAATTTGTAGTCCAAGTTGTTTATTAATTCCGCAAAGCATTATATGATATCTTCCGTTTTCGCTTGTTACTCTCGCTTGTCTTGGCATTTTTATCATCCAACTTTATTCTATCACGGGTTTTGGTAAAAAATAAGACAGAGAACCGTCCCCCTGTCCTTTTGAAAAACAAGACAGAGAACCGTCCCCTTGTCCTTTTCCCATCGCTGTTTTCTGCAATAGGATTAACTGTATCTGAAAGCAAAGATAAATCATCAGGAAATTTAAAAGTGAATGAAGAAAGAGCGATTTTATTTTCACCAATTATTTGATAGTTTGGAGTAGTCTGCCCTGTTAAAATATCACTATCGGTGTTGGTTGATTTTTCTTGCTCAACATCATTAGTTCCAACTGATTTACATGAAGAAAGAAAGAAAACAACTAGTATAACAAGAAAAAGAATTTTAAATTTATTCATTAGATTTTACCTTCTAATATAACTTTAGTTTTGCACCGCACAAATCGGTTTGTGCGGTGCTTTCAAATTTAGCAATCAAAAAATGTTGAATATACAGTTTTCAAGACACAAAATTATGTTTTTGAAAAATGATACGATCATTCTGAACAGCCTGACAAAACAACATTCTTCTTCAAGATTTTCAACAGCTTGTTTTATTTGTTCTGCATACTCATCGACTTTTTCTTGCTGTGTAATATCAAGGCTGTAATCAATGCCGTCAACAACACCTTCCAAATTTTCAACACTTTCGGGTGTATAGATTGACAAATCTTTTGGAATTGTTGCAATAGCATCAAACACAATTGAATAATCTGCCGGTTTATAATTTAGCTTTGCAATTGCTTGTTCAACCGCAGTCACATAATTGTCAACTTTTTCCTGTTGAGTGATGTCAAGTTCACGGTCAATATTGTTTAATACTTTCTCCAGTTCCTTGACAGATTCATCTGTATAAATAGAAAGATTGTCAGGGATTTTTGAAATAACTTCATCAAGAACAGTATAATCAGCAGGTTTAATTTTTAAATTTTTGACTGCTGTTTCAACTTGTTTTGACCATTCATCAATTTGACTTTGGTTTGTTATATCAAGGTTTTTGTCAATTGATTCCAAAATAACATTCAGCTCCGCTAAACTTTCATCCGTATATATTGACAAATCATTCGGAATAGTTTCAAGAGCTTTATCAAGTTGAGAATAATCTGCACACTTCAATTCCAAAGATGATATAGCATTTAAGATTGCCTGTGTCTGTTCATCAACAACATTTTGCTCATAGGAAAGTTTGCCTGACACATCAACACTTAAAGCATTTTGAAGTATTGTTACAGATTCCTCCGTGTAAATTGACAGCATTTCAGGGACTGAGGCAACAGCGGCGTTATATTCCGTATAATCAGCGGAGTTATAATTGACAATAACAACATTTGATGTTACAGAGATTATAAACTCTCCGTCTTCTCCGCTGACAACGCAGTAGTATCCTTTAAACTTTTCTTTGTTTTTAAGAATAAGATCCTCTTCGTTTTCTCCTTCAAGAATCACAGAATTTCCGGTAGTTCCATCAATGCTTCCATACCATTGATAAGAAAGATTGAAACCAATTGCATCAACGGTTAACTTGCCTTCGGTTTCTGATATTTCGGCAGGCAAATCAACTGTAATCAACGGAAGAGGTATAAATTCGCTTGTGCAATATTTATGTTCACTGGTTGCCCATTGTTCTGCATAGCTGCCCTTTGTTCCATAAATGGTAAGATGAACTGGCTCTAAATCATAATCAAATATAAAGTCACGCATAGAACTGGAATCAAACATAAGAACAGATGCACTTGAAGGAATCATAACCGAACAGCTTTTTGTGAAATACGCTTCACATTTTTCCAATGCACCAAAATACACATAATCAAGGTTGCAACCCTGAAAAGCATCTTCTCCAATTTCTGTTACATTTGGAAGATACAGATTGTTTAAAGAAGTGCAAAACTTAAATGCATCGTAGCAAATTTTTTCGACACTTTCAACATTTACAACTTCAAGACTCGGACAGTTGTATAATGCTTTACCGCCCAATGTTTTCAATTTGGGAGCATAGAAAATGCGAAGACTTTCTAAATTTCCGCAAGTTCTTGGACCACCAATATATCCTCCCCATACTTCCACGGATGGCATATATATTTCTTGTAGATAACGACAGCTGGAGAAAGCACCACAACAATATCTTCCTCCAAACTCTTTGAAGCTCTCAAGAGAAGAAAAAGTGACTTTTTCAAGATTTGTACCTCTGAAAGCATTAACTCCAAGGCCTTTCAATTTGTCAAGAGTTAATTCTTTGATACCTTCCACATTTTCAAATGCATAATCATCAACAAGTTCAACATTTAAAGAATTAAATTCACAGAAATTCTGACTGTTTTTAAATGCTTCCGCATTAATTGTTTTTACATTAGGTGCATCTAAAGTCTTTAATGATAAACAACTGTAGAAAGCTCTTTCACCTATATTTTCAACATATTCAGCAACAACATATTCTATAGTTAGATTTGAAGCAAAAGCATAATTTTTAATATCTGTTACTGTTTCAGGTAAAATGATTTCTTTGAAACCGACTCCGCTTTCACTGTTAAACGCATTTTCTCCTACTGAAATCACAGTAACACCATTTATAACTTTTGGAACAACTATTGATGTGCTAACGCCACTATATCCAAGTAATGCACCATCTTCTGAAACGGTAAATTCAGACTCATCAGCTAAATCAAAAATATGAATTTCCACAGAATCAATTTTACTAGCAAAATCTTTTTTGTTGTTAGGATAAGTTCTCCAAATTATTTCGCATGAATCTGTAAGGCTGAACGGCTCTAAATATAGAGTGCCATTATTTTGATTGGGTAATGTTCCGTCTGTGGTGTAATAAATTTTCGCATCAATTGAGTTTGTGAATTCAACAGTAACATTTTCAATATATTGTCTACTATCAACATTTATTTCAGCATTTTTAATATGTTCATCATTTATTGCCTCTGCAATATTCAAAATACCGTTTCCCGTTTTAGCACTTGGATAAGGTCCTTTAACTGTAATTGAATTCTGTTTTAACTGTTTTTCTATTTCCGCCGATGTCATGTTGGGATTGATAGAAAGCAAAATTGCAGAACAAGCAACAGCAAATGGGGTTGACATAGATGTTCCTGACATATTGCCGTATTCATTGTTATTAAATGTACTTAATATATCTACTCCCGGTGCAAGAATATCGAGTGAGTTACCGAAATTTGAAAAATCAGCAGGTTGCATATTTATATCACTTGCACCTACAGTTATAGCCTCATCAAGAGAACAAGGCAAAAAGTCATTGCAGTTTATTGCGTCATTACCTGCTCCTGCCACAACCACAATACCACTATTGAAGGCATTTACAAAACTTTCTTTTATAGATTCAGATTGCATAAAAATAAAACTGCAGTTAATGATATCCATTTTATCTGAAACAGCCTTATCAATGGCTGAAATAACCGCTAAATCTGAAGATTCGCCTTCAGAATCAAATATTTTATAACCTTTAATCTTCACCGAATCGGGAGTGTTGTCAACAATTATTCCAGAAACATGAGTTCCGTGAGAATCAGGGTCATCACTCATTGCAGTATCGTCACCGGATGCACTGAAATTCAAACCTTCATCAACCATTCTGCCTTTTAGAAATTCATGATTATAGTCAATACCCGAATCTATTACTCCGACTTTAACTTCGTTCAAATCAACAGAAGTGGTTTCCAAGTAATCTAATACCTCATCGCTGCCTATTGCTTCAGAACCCCAAGACAAATGACCGTTTTCAAGTTTCTCAGCAGAAAATGTTTCAACAACAGTATCCATAGTGATAATGCTGTCCGGTTCAACATATTCTACACATTCAAGTGCCGAATAGTATTCAAAAGCTTCTGCAGTATAGTATTCCGATTCAAACTGCAAAACCCACAAATCTTTATATCCCGAAATAACCGACACAGCATCAAGTGTTTCAATTTTGCTTTTGGATTTTACAATTAAGCGCATAGTTCCAAACTCAGAATAATCCTCGCCTGAATCAGCAGAAAAAGATTGAACCGATAAAATTTCTTGATTGTTTTCAACAACATCGTATTCGGTAATCATTTGCCTTACTTGCTTTGAGAACTCGTCAATATCGATTGTTTTATTTTCTGCACCAAAAGATTTTAAATCAAATGTTGATAATGTTCCCAAAACGATAAGTAGTGACATCAAGCAACCAATGATTCTTTTCATAATACCACCTCTATCAGCAAACAAGAATACAAAGGGGCAATGGATATTTCCATCGCCCCAAAGAAAAAGGTTACTTTACATAAAAAACATTTTTATTTGGTTCATGGTAATCGCAGTCAATATCCATCTTTTTAATTCTGTAAATATAAAGATTGGAAGAACATTCATGTTGAAGGTTTACAATACCCACAAACTGTTTTGGAACAAACAAAAATTTACGGTTTTTCATTTGAGAGAAACTATAACTGATGTTTTCTAACTTGTGTCCTACTGTTACGACATAAGTATAGTTTGAAAAATCCATATCCAGTTTGTCCGGCATGATTCCATAATTAAGAAGCATTTCCGAAGAGTAAAAACCACAATACTTCTCATCTCTTAAAGTGAACCACACAAGAGTTTTTTCGGATAGTACATCTGCCGAAACAGAAATTTGTTCTACTTGCTCAAACGGCAATTCAAATTCTTTTTTATAGATAGACATAATAAAAATGATAAAAAACAAAATAGATAAAATAATCAGTGTGGCTTTAACTGATTTTGTCATATCAGAGCCTCCATGTTTT
>JAZUIT010000207.1:0-4769 GCA_045642385.1 Acutalibacteraceae bacterium | reverse complement strand
AATTGTGATATAATTAAGGGGTTGTAATTTTTACAACCCCGTTTCTAATGAGAAAAATAGGGTAGTAGGCGGCGGTTAAATGGAAACAAGAAAATTAACTCGGCTCAAAGGTTATGATTATTCCGCAGACGGGCATTATTTCATAACAATATGCACAGCAGAAAAACAAAAAATATTCGGTACAATCGTAGGGCAGGGGCTTGCTCCTGCTGAAATCAAACTTTCTGCACTCGGAAAAATTGCCGATCAACAATTGAAAGATATACCAAAAAGATTTACGAATATAACAGTTGACAAATATGTTATTATGCCGAATCATATTCATGCTATCATAAGAATTGAAAAAGCGGCAGGAGCAAGCCCCTGCCCTACGCTGTCTGATGTTGTTTGCGCGTATAAATCACTTACAACAAAAAACTGCAAAAAATATTTTAATGAAAGTATCTGGCAAAAGTCCTTTTACGACCATATTATTCGTGATGAAAGGGATTATTTGCGGATAGCGGAATATATTGAAAACAATCCTGCAAAATGGATGGAAGATAAATACTATGATGAATGAGGAAAAAGCTATGAATATAAATTTTGTAATTCCCTGTTTATTGGGTCTTGAAGGTATTATTGCCGATGAATTAAGACACCTTGACGCCCAAAATGTTACCGCCGAAAACGGCAGAGTGCTATTCAGCGGTGATGAATATACACTTGCGAGGGTGAATATTAATTCAAGATACGCCGAGCGTGTTCAAATTTTGGTGGGAAGCTTTGAGGCAAGAAGTTTCGAGGAGCTTTTTCAGGGTACAAAATCTTTGGCTTGGGAAGGATGGATAGGCAAAACAGATGCTTTTCCGGTCAAAGGTTATTCCATAAATTCTACTCTTTTTTCAGTCAGCGATTGTCAGGCAATAATCAAAAAAGCGGTTGTGGAAAGGCTCAAAACAAAATATATGATTCCCTGGTTTGAGGAAACGGGTCCCGTTCATCAAATTCAGTTTTCTATTATGAAGGATAAAGTCAGCCTGCTTCTTGATACTTCCGGTATGGGACTACATAAAAGAGGTTACAGACCTGCTTCAAATTTGGCTCCCATCAAAGAAACTCTGGCGGCATCCCTTTGTAATATTTCAAGATTAAGACCTTATCACACATTGTATGATCCCCTGTGCGGTTCGGGTACAATTATTATTGAAGGTGCTTTAATGGCAATGAATATTGCCCCCGGTGTTAACAGGAATTTTTCCGCTGAGCGTTGGGATGTTATACCCCGTGAAGTGTGGACAGAAGAACGAATGAGGGCAAGGGAGCTTGTAAACCGTGATGTGGATTTTTTCGCCTATGGTACGGACATTGACCCGGAAGCTATAAAAATCGCAAAGGAAAACGCACAGCGTGCAGGTGTTACTGATAAGGTGTCATTTGAGGTTGCGGATATCAGGAATTTTTCACCGAAAACCGACAGAGGTACAGTTATTTGTAATCCTCCTTACGGCGAAAGACTTTTGGACATAGAAGAAGCAAAGAAAATTTACGAAATAATGGGTAACAAGTTTTTGCATAAAAAAGGCTGGTCATATTCAATTATAAGCCCTGATGAGGAGTTTGAAAGTGACTTCGGAAGAAGAGCCGATAAACGCAGAAAATTGTACAACGGTATGATTAAGTGCCAGGTTTATATGTATTTTAAGTAAAAATTACTGTTTATTGAAAATCGGGAAAAGTCGGAGGGATAATATGCCGAATACTTACAAACCGCCTTTTGAAATAAATAATTCAATAATAACATCAGTTGCGGAAATTGCCGAGCTTTGCGGTCGCATTTCTGCAATATCGAAATCGGATAAAAACCTCACTTTGCGTCGTAAGAACAGAATTAAAACTGTATATAGTTCACTTGCCATTGAACAGAATACTTTGACACTTGAACAGGTTACTGATGTTATCAATGGTAAATATGTTATCGCTCCGCCGAAGGATATTGAAGAAGTCAAAAACGCATTTGAAATATACGAAATCCTTGATAGCTTAAATCCTTTTTCAACAGAGAATTTATTAAAAGCACACGGCGTAATGATGAAAGGCTTAACGGACGAAGCGGGACAATTTCGTTCAAAGCCCGTGGGTGTCGTTGACAGTGCAACTGGTGAAGTAATTCATATCGGTACTTTGCCGGACTATGTTCCCGATTTAACAGAACAGCTATTGCAATGGACTGAAAACAGTTCTGTACATCCTCTTATAAAAAGCTGTGTATTTCATTATGAATTTGAGGTTATTCATCCGTTTATTGACGGTAACGGCAGAACAGGCAGATTGTGGCATACATTGTTGCTGTCAAAATGGAATCCGCTGTTTTCGTATCTTCCCATTGAATCAATAATTTTTAAAAATCAAAAGGAATACTATTCCGTTATAAATGAATGTAACTGTTTAGGTAATTCAACAAAGTTTATTGAATTTATGCTTATTGCAATCAAAACTGCTTTGCTTGAAGTTTCCGAAGATGTCGGAGAAAATGTCGGAAAAAATGTCGGAGAAAATCTTAAAAATAATATACTTAATCTGATTAAAGATAACCCGAAAATTTCCGCTTCAAAAATTGCAAAAGAATTGAATGTTTCGTCAAGACAAGTGGAAAGAATTATTGCAAAACTGAAAAAAGAAAATATTATTATGAGAACAGGTCCGGCAAAAGGCGGATATTGGATTGTAAATTAGTGTTATACTGTTATGTTGGGTGACAATGTTTGCAGTATTTAAAATTTTTATGGTCAAAACTGCAAAAAAATACATTTTCCTGCAAATAACAGTTGCAATTATACATAAAAGTGTGGTACAATACTATTTAAATAAAGAGTAAAGGAAGGAATATAATATGGCTTGCAGTTGTTGCGAAAACAAAAGTGATTTAACACTTCTTGAGCCTGTACTTGAAAAGTATAAGTCGGTTGACGGTAGTTTGATTACAATATTACAGAAGGCACAGGGAATATACGGTTATCTCCCTGCCGATGTAATAACATACATAGCAAAAGAAACAGGTATAAAGCCTGCAAAGGTGATGGGTGTTGCCACCTTTTATACCCAGTTCAGATTTAATAAAGTAGGTAAATACCTTATTATGCTTTGCAAGGGTACAGCCTGCCATGTAAACGGTTCCGACAGAATTGAGGATGCAATTAAAGAGGAGCTTGGAATTTCCGATGGCGAAACAACCGAGGACGGACTTTTTTCACTTAAAAATGTTGCCTGTCTTGGTTGTTGCAGTCTTTCTCCCGTTATGATGATTAACGAGGAAACATACGGAACACTTACCCCGAAAAAGACTAAGGAAATTTTAAAATCTCTCAAAGCACAGGAGGAGAGCAAATGAAGATAGTAGTAGGTCAGGGCAGTTGCGGTATCGCCGCAGGCGCTCAGAAGGTTTACGAGCTTTTACAAGAAGCACAGCTTAACTGTGAGCTTACGATAGCAGGTTGTATCGGTATGTGCTTTGTTGAGCCTATTGTTGATATTTATGATGACGAGGGCAAGCTCAAAAGACTTGTAAAGGTTCAGCCCGATGATGTTAAAAATATTGTTGAAGCTGTTAATACAGGCGACTTGTCACTTGTTGACAGTATTGAAATTACTGCCGAGGATAAAAGCTTCCTTGATAAGCAGACGAGAGTTGCTTTACGCCATTGCGGTATTATTAATCCCGAAAAGATTGAGGATTATACAGCCGGTGACGGTTACAAGGCTATCGAAAAGGTACTTAAAGAAATGACACCGGAGGATGTTATCGAAACAATCAAAACATCCGGTCTTGCCGGTCGTGGCGGTGCAGGCTTCCCCACTTGGTTCAAATGGAATGCAGCCCGTCAGGCTCAGGGTAGTCCAAAATATCTTATCTGTAATGCGGACGAGGGCGACCCCGGTGCATTTATGGACAGAGCGGTTATCGAGGGTGACCCACATAACCTTATCGAAGGTATGCTTATCGGTGCTTATGCAATAGGTGCAGATGAAGCTGTTGTTTATGTAAGAGCCGAATATCCTCTTGCTATCCAAAGACTTGAAAATGCTATTGAGCAGGCTAAGGCAAAGGGATATTTAGGTAAGAATATTTTAGGCACCGATTTCTCATGCGAAATGAGAATTAAAGCCGGTGCAGGTGCATTTGTATGCGGTGAGGAAACAGCTTTGATTGAATCCCTTGAAGGTCAGAGAGGTATGCCCAGACTTAAACCTCCTTTCCCGGCACAGTCAGGTTATTGGCATAAGCCTTCAAATATCAATAATGTAGAAACATTTGCAAATGTTTCCTGGATTATATTAAACGGCGGAGAAGCCTTTGCCGCAATGGGAACAGAAGATAGTAAGGGTACCAAGGTTTTCGCTCTCACAGGTAAAATCAAGAGGGGCGGACTTGTTGAAATTCCCATGGGTAAAACCTTGCGTGATGTTATCTTTGATATCGGCGGCGGTGTAAGAGACGGCGGTGAATTTAAGGCTGTTCAGATGGGCGGTCCCTCCGGCGGTTGTATTCCGTCACATTTGATTGACACGGTAATTGATTATAAAAAATTAGGTGCTACCGGTGCTATTATGGGTTCGGGCGGAATGGTTGTTATGGATTCCACCACCTGTATGGTATCTATGGCTAAATTCTTCCTTGATTTTACTGCGAAAGAATCCTGCGGTAAATGCGTTCATTGCAGATTGGGTACAAAGAGAATGCAGGAAATTTTACAGCGCATTGTTAAGGGCGAGGGCAAAGAGGGCGATAT
>JAZUIT010000206.1:0-3455 GCA_045642385.1 Acutalibacteraceae bacterium | reverse complement strand
ATATCTGGAAACAATCAGCAGCACAGGTGCGGCACAAAGGTATATAACCGCCATTATAATATCCATTCGCCTCAAAACTATAAATGTGATAATAAATGTATAAATATTGACTATAATAGACGGTATCCAATTCACGGCATTACCGGCAATGGTTGAAATATCACCGTTAAAACGGTTTAACAAATCACCTGTCGGATACGCAGATATATCTGACCATTTAGCATCAATAATCTTTGAGAAAACAAGCTCCTGAATATCGTTATTAACATAAATGCTTATCCTTGCCGAAAGGCGGCTTGTAACGGCATTGGCGGCAATGCTTACGGCAATACCTACACCGTATGCAACAGCTAAAAATACAAATCCCTGATATTTATCGGTTACAACCGTGTTTATAAGCATTTTTGAAAGATAAGATATACCAAGTGAAAGAGTAGTTATAGACAGTCCCAACAGCGTGTAAAGTATAACAAGCCATTTGCGTTTTAAGGTAAACGCAAAAATCCATTTCCAATCACGGTAGAGTTCACGAAATACACCGTCACCTGAACGGCTCTTTATTTCCTGCAACGCTTCACTGTGAAATATTCTGTTTATTCCGGTGTATTTAATATTGATATTACTCACTTCCAGTTTTATGTTTACTCTTTTCCAAGAGTTTCATTACAAGCATACGGATTAAAAAGTAAACAAAGAAAATCACAATGTCAATTATCAGTGTAATTACCCCGCCAAACCCGATAAGATAATTCGCAGTACCGCCTTTTTCGGAAAACGATAAAATGAGAAATTGGTATATCGGTGAACTGATAAAAAACGGAATTGCAAGTTCAAAGCGTGTAAGCCTCATCAACGGACCGTAAATGACATCCGCATCTATTACATAAAAGCAAATAAGACAGATAACAACCGCAACAAGTCCCATTCCGAGCATATGATTGACATAGACTTTATTGCCCGTAATGCTGAGGGAAATATATTCCGCAACCGTAATTACAATTCCGATAAACAGCATATTTATATGGTTTTTCAAAGTAAGATTCATAAGAAAAAAATCACTTTTTCTGTTTATAAAGCTGCCGATTAAAATATACGGCAAAGCTCTTGTTAAAAAGTTACCGCCGAGAAATGTGTGACCAAGGAAATTAAAGCCGATAACATTTGACATTTCACCTGTTAAAAAAGTTACCGCAAGGCAGAGAATTGCAAAAAGAATATCAAATTTGAGCAGTTTCAGCTTGTTAAGCACGAAAACTATTATGTAGGCATATAAAAGGGAATGAACATAATATAAAACTGAACCTGAATGTAAAGAAAACATATTCAGCAATAAAAAGTCTGTCCAAAACTTTTTTGTTTTAATGGTTGCGAGAGTGTTTTCAGGCTCCAGCAGGAAACTGATGCCGAGATAAACCGCAAAAAGGATAAAGAAGCAAATTGCCGTTCTTTTAATTGTCCTTTTAATGCGTTCTTCTTTATTCGGACTTTCATGCAAAACTATGTATCCCGATATAATATACAGTGCGGGAATTGAAAAGCCGAAAATAACTCCGTTAAGATCTCCCAAGCCGGGGTAAAGCCCGAAAGAATACAGTATTGCACAAATCATCAGGAAAAACCGCATTTTTTTAACCGCCGGGATATAATATCTTTGCGGCGGCAGAGCTTCATCCGGTATCTGCGTATTGTTCGGCTGCTGTACATCTTCTTTTATGTATTCATCCTTGTATGTTTCCATCACTTTGTGTGAATCAATCTCCATTATCTTTTCCTTTCAGCACTTTACCTGCAAAGTGGCGTATTTTTTTGTATTTATATTTAAACGGGTGAAAAAGCACCGTAAAACGGGAATAAATGATATATAATTTGTCTGTTATTTTTATATGTTTGTCCTTACCCTTTATTTCCGTTAAAACGCCGATAATCTGACTGTCATAAACTATTTCACCGTTCTCACAGTTGTCACCACGAATAAAATATCTGTCGGGATATACTTTGATAACTCTGTGTAAGACAAGCTGTTGTCCACGCCTGAACAAAGCCACATCATATTTTTTCAGCCGTCTGTTTACGGGGACTATTTTCACGGCATACTGCTTATGCTTTAACAGCGGATACATACTTATACCAACTGTTGTCGCAACATATTCGCCGTTTTCTTTGAGGTACTGTTCAACCGTTTTCTTTGCTTCAATCATCAATCAGTATTCCCGTTTCTGTTAATTTTTCAATAAATCCGTCCACTGAGTCCGCAACATCATCACGGCTCATTTCATATTCTTTTTCAAAAAAATCAATGATTTCATCACGGCTTTTACCGTCACTTAAAAGGTCGAATAATTTTTCAGCATCCTCGTTCAAAGTAAATATACCGTTTTGATATGTGTCGCCTATGGGTACAAGAACACATTCATCACCCGTTTTTTCTTTTATAAAATCATCATTTATTTTCATCGTTTTTCACCTCATATTTTTCATTGGTTAATGCTTCAAAAGATGCTTTTACGGCATTTTCTGATATATCGCAGGAAAGCGTAAAGCACGGCACACTGCACAATTCTTTAACGATTGACAGCGTTCTTTGCATTGCTTCTTTTCCGTGCGGTTTATATGTCTGCTGAAACAGTGAAACAAACATACCGCTTTGTGCTTTTTCAATTTTATTGTCTTTGCCCTGTGATAAAAAACAGATACCGGCAAGGGGAGCAGATACATTCCTTTGCCAGCGTTCTTTACCTGCGTAGGGCGTTCCGTAAACGGTAAAGCCGTCCGGAGTTTGGCGTAAAACAGGTTTATCACCGTTGATAATATTGACCTTTTCGCCTAAACATTTACGCCAAAGTGCGATATGCGTTGTTTTGCCCGTTCCACTCGGAGCGGTGAAAAGGTATGCCTTACCGCCGTATTCAACAGCCGCACCGTGAAAAACCACTCTGTCATAAAGCGGTAATCTTTCAGCCATTTCACGGTACAGACACAAAGCTTCTGCATATTCGTATGTAGTCGGCTCCGGTGCGTTTTCCACCTCAGTCCTGACAGCTTCTTTTGTTGTGCTTACCGAAAAAAGCGGACTTTTATCGGAGAGATAAGACCGATAAAAATCCGCCATATATCCGCTATTGCTATGCACTTCAATCGGAATTTCAGCAAGACAGATATTAACTTTTGCCATATCTGTTAATTCCAATGTATATCGCCCCAAGATTTATCGTCAGAAGAATCTCCGCTCTGTGAAGAAGAAGTAGTAGTAGTAGTCGGCTCGGTCGGTGAAGGTTTATCAGGTTCTCCGCCTTTCTTAAACCCGCCGAAAAAGAATGCCGCCAATACCACAATGACACTCATAATAATTGATAAAACTTTTATCAAAAGCATAATTCACACCTCAAAACAGATTGTTGAAAAAGTTAAGAATCATATGGAAAATCTTTACAATCTGACCGAAGAAATCATCAGAG
>JAZUIT010000205.1:0-6460 GCA_045642385.1 Acutalibacteraceae bacterium | reverse complement strand
AGTAAAAAGCGTAATTCTTCCTCGTACCTGAATTCTTTTAAGTTTTTTCTGAAACGGTATATAAGGCAAACTGCAACCACTAACACTACTATCGGTACAAAATGAGCCAACGACCAATATTTGAAATCTCCGTCTTTTCCGTATCCGAAAAAACCCTCTTTATAAAATTCTATATTTTCGGTCATCTTTTCCACCGCCATACATCTATATAATTTTATGATATATTGTTTTCAATCAATGTCAAAAGGTCACCAAATGTTTTCACATAAGGAAAATTGTCAAATTTTATATGATAGAACTCTTCAATTTTAACCATGAGCAGCATCATTTCGAGTGAATCGATTCCAAGCTGAGAACCAAGTACGGTATCTTCGGTTATTTCCGAAGTGTCGATATTCGGATATTCGTTTTTTACAATTTGTTTGAGTTCTGATGTTATATTACACCTTTTATCATTATTCATATACGAACCACCTTAAAAATGCGTTTTATAATTGAAAAGCCGAATTTATTTACGATAATTATGGTAACGACATCAACCGCAACCGACAATATCAATAATAAACCGATACCGGCAGTTTTTCCACTTAATTCCAAAACTGCCGCTACGGGATAAGAAATCAATGTCAATATGCACCAATGAAGGAAATAAAAGATTACCAAATTTGTCGACATCCAACCAAGCCACCGTTTTATTTTCTCTGCACGGATAATACGGGCGAGAAATCTTACAAAAACGATTGAAATCAAATTAATACAAAGCACTAAGACTATATTGAGAGGTCCCGTTTTGTTATCGTTAAGCGGAGAAACCGCAATTTGCACGGCACTAATGCCGGTGTGATACAGTCCTATAACCGTTAAAGCTAAAACAGTTGCCGAAATCCATAAGGTATGTATGCAAATTTTATCAATTTCTTTTTGCGTTTTATTCTCTAAGACTTTTCCCACTAACATGCCGAACACGGGGAAAACCGTCCATGATAAAAGCGGAAAAACGGAATCTTGATCCACATAAACAATGTTTCCGATAATTGCATTGACAGTTTCGTTTCCTGTTTTGACAAGTCCGCCTAAAAGACAATTTGCCGTCAGCATCAACAGTGAAATTACGGTAATACCTGCCAACGATATTTTTGCTTTTCGAAACAGTGCCAAAAGTATATAAAATAATCCGACAAACTGATAAATGTCCGATAAAAACAAATATGAAACAAGATGATCCACCGATGAACCGACAACGGCAACGACAAGAATGGACGGTATGATAGTACGAAGAAGATTCAGCAATAATGCTATAAAAAGCATACCTTTTCCGTATCGCAAAAGTAGATTTGGGTCATCAGTTTTTTGGAGTTTGATTCCCATACAAATCATAAAAACTGAAGGTCCGAATACGGTAAGTACCAAAATTAAATTACAAAATGACATCGTTGTGTCACTAATCTGCTCACACAGAATAAATGTTAAAATCACATTGACGAACGGAAGTCCCAATGCTGCAATCCCTTTTATAATATCCCATTCCGAAACCGATACATTTGTTTGCAATTTCTTTTGTTTTGATATAGTATTCATTCTCATAACCTTTTTTAATTGTGTTTTTCTTTTTTAAAAATTATAACATATTACTTCGTTTTTTACAATCAGTTTAATTACGGTGTCCTGCGCACGCTATAAAAGCGGAACGGCCAATTACCGTTCCGCTTATCTGTTGTATGATATCTGAAATCTGGTGTCCCAATCGGGACAACACTATTTTTTATAAAATCTCTGAAAATCGCATAAATAAAGGGTTTGTGAGCATTTTTGATTTTTTCGGTGTTTACGCATTTTTGAGCACTCTCCTATCAATTTACGAAAATGTTGTCCTTAATATCATTCACTGAACAACACTATTTTAGCGGTTTGAAAAACATTATTTTTTATATCCGGTTGCTACTATAAATGTTGTTGAAGACCCCGTGGTGATTGCGGAAATCGTCAAACTACACATTCCAAATTTATAATCAACATTATAATTAACACTATTATTTTCCTTGATTTTTTCAAGAATTTGTGTATTGACCTCTTTGCAAACTGTATCAATATCAAATTCTTCTGATTCGCAATGTTCACATAACGGAAGCATAAAAGACGCTCCTAAACCTGTTATGCCG
Organism: Acutalibacteraceae bacterium; assembly: GCA_045642385.1. Taxonomy (GTDB): domain Bacteria; phylum Bacillota; class Clostridia; order Oscillospirales; family Acutalibacteraceae; genus RGIG2945. Next base: position 4,301 of record JAZUIT010000205.1, on the reverse strand, counting down.
ATTATCAAGTTTGACATATCGTTATTTGCACTCCAATTTTCAACATCAACAAAAGCCGCATTTACAACATCATTATTTTCATCTAACACTAATGCAATTTCAATATTATTAAAATAGAATTTATATTTACCGTCGACAAAGCTTCCACCACTAATCGCATCGGAACCTAATTTAGATTTTACCGAGGTCATAAATTGTTCTATTGTCGGATACTTATGACTTTTTTCGTTTGTATTGCTTTCATTTGATTTATCTGAAACTTCTTTGTTCAAATTACTATCATCTAAATCACTACTATTATTTTCTTTTGAATATGTAATACTTGATTCTTCTATATGATTTTCTTCACTATTGTTGCTATCTTTTCCAGAATTGCAACCAACCAACGCAAATATTAAAATAGCGCTTAACAAAAAACATATTACTTTTTTCATAAATTTTTCCCCTTAATACAAAAATAATTCATTAAAACATTTGAATACTGATATCAGGTATAATCTTTAAGTTCTATATAATAATCATCTGCATCGTCAAAATATCCATCTGGAGTCACATAAATTTTAAACGATTGATTCACTACACAGCTTTTAGCGACCCCATCCGAATAAATAATATTTCCATACTTATCTTTTATAACAAGTAAAAACACACATCTATTCATCGAATTTTCTCCGGAATAATCATATGTTTTTTCACCAGTAATATATACTGTCATTTTTCCATAGGTTATTTCTGCACTAACATCACTAATTCTACATTTTGTCAGTGCATCTGAAGTTGATGCACCATAGCTTAATTCACCATAAGGCTCTCTTACTTCTATTTTTCCGACCTTTTTTTCTCCGCAGACCGTACAGTATTTATTTTCATAATGGTGTTCCGCCAATTTGATTTCTTTTTCATAACTGTTGCCGCAAAACTTGCAGGTGAATTTTTTTGTTCCTTTTTTTATGCAGGTTGATTTTTCAAGCACGCTTTCTTCATAATCATGTTTGGCTTCAACCGTTTCGTTATAACTGTAATCACAAGTTTTACAGTAATGCTTGATTTCACCATTTTCGGTACAGGTGGCTTTTTTTATTACTTTTTCTGCCATTTCATGTTTGTGCCCACAACCACTAAACATCACAACTGTACCGATTATTAACACCAAAGACAATATCCATTTAATCGATTTTTTAATTTTCATAACTCAATACCCTTTCTAAGTGATTAAATTTTTTGCAATTATACACAGCAAATATCATTTTTTCTTATGCTCACAGCATAATTATTTTGTATTGACATTCAGTGAATGTCAATATCTATTATATAATATCATATAATACTAATAATGACAACCAGTAAATGTCAAAATTAGGAGAAATTTATATGTTTATAAATAAAGCCAAAGACGGTAAAAACAATATTTGCGGCACAAATATTTCAAAATACCGTAAAAAAATGAAAATTTCACAAAGAGAGTTTGCTGAAATGCTACAACTTGCGGGACTTGATATTGACAAAAATGCCATTCAGAGAATGGAATGCGGCAAAAGATTTGTAACCGATATTGAAATGATAGCCATAAGCAAAGCATTAAATAAAAATGTAGATGAATTATTAAAATAATGAGCCAAGAAAAATGTTGGCTCATTATTTTTATAGTCCACCGAAGAACCATATAATTCCAATTATCAATAGCACTGCTATAATAATTGCAACAGTCCAGCCAACTTTTGGATTATTTTGCATAAGCTGATTTAACAATTCCGTGCCTACGCCATCATAACCGTCCTCGGTATTAAAGGCAAAAGAGCCACACTGAGGGCAGGACGGTGTACTGTCAGCCACAACTTTCCCGCATTTTATACATGATTTCATACAAAATCCCCCCTTTTCTATTATTTTACAATATTAGCCTTTATTTGTCTTATGCTGACAGCATATTGATTAAATTTTCTTTTTGTGATATTATTAGTAAAACATATAAGGGGTATTGATAATGAAAAAGGATACTGCAAAACTGCTTGAAGAACTTAAAAACTGTTCTGATTTCAAAGAGTTTCATAATGAAAATGAAAGTGAAATAGAAAAGAAAAAAGTTTCTGATTATCTGAATAAGCTGATTGACAAAAAAGGACTTAAAAAATCCGATATTGTAAAAAACTCCGAAATGAGCGAAGTTTATGCTTACCAAATTTTGTCGGGTGTTCGTGTGCCGGAAAGAAACAAACTTTTATGTATAGCATTTGGAATGGAGCTTTCGTTTGAAGAAGTGCAAAATTTACTGAAATCAACAGGCTATACCCCCTTATATGCAAAAAATCCTTTCGATTGCATTTTGATTTATGCATTTTGCAATGGGATGAACATTATTGAAGCCAACACCCTTTTATATGATTATGGAGAGGAAACGCTTGGATGAAAGACAGCAACAAATGTCCTTATTGCTCGGCACCTTTGCAGGAAAATGCAACATTTTGCCTGCATTGTATGAAATCACTTGACAGCAAAACGGTTATAAATAAGAAAAAATCCAAAAAACCATTTATCATATTCTCTATATCTTCGGCAATTGTTATTTTGATATTGATACTTTTATTGATAATTTTCCCTTTAAAAAACGCAAAGAAAAATAGCAATAGCAACGATTCAAGTGAGTTTATCGGCAATACAATCGCAACATCTAATGACAGTAACGAAGACTCATCAAAAAACCAAAACAGCACCAAAAAATCCGCTGAGAAAAGTATTATTTCTAAAATTACAGATGTTTTTTCAGGCTCTAAAAAGTCAGATGAAAACAAAACAAAAGAAAGCTCAAATAATTCTTCAAGTTCCGATAATTCAAAGCCGGAAGACACCGAAAGCCATTCACATAAATACACTTCAAGCACTATTAAATCTGCAACTTGTGGCGATGAGGGTGAATTTTTATATACTTGTTCTTGCGGTGATAGTTATACAGAAAAAATTTCTGCCACAGGTAAACATAACTTTGTAGCCATAACAAAAATCGTGCATCATGACGAGGTGGGCCACTATGAAAATGTAAAAACAGCTGACGCTTACACTTGGTACAAATGCCCCCAATGCAGCAGTACATTTAATTCTTTAAACAGTTATTATTCCCACTTTGATACTGTGCACGTGCCAAGCGACCCGTTTATAAAATTCATTCGTGAAGACTATGTTCACGGAACAGTTCCGGCCCAATACGAGCAAAAATGGATTGTTGATAAAGCGGCTTATGACGAAAAAATTATCACCGGTTACAAATGCAGTGTTTGCGGAAAAACAAAATAGTTAAAGGACGGTTAAATTAACCGTCCTTTTTATAATGCTTTTTTCAGTTTATTAACATTTTCAAATCTTTTTTCGGGAGATATTTGAGTGGAACGCAATATTATTTTTCGTGCTTTACCCTTTGCAAGTAATTCGCTGGGATGCTTTCCTGTAAGCATAACATTAAGCAAAACGCCGATAGCATATATATCCGTTGCAGGTCCGGTTTGTGAAATGCCGATTTGCTCCGGTGAAGCATATCCAAGTGTTCCCAGCACAACAGTATCCTTTTTAACTTCTGGCTTTAATTTTCTCGAGACATCAAAATCAATAAGTTTAACAATACCGTTGTTTGAAATCATTATATTTTCCGGCTTTATATCTCTGTGAACATATCCGTTATCATGCAAAATACTTAAAGCATCACAAACATCACTAATTACTTTTTTTGCCCCTCTATAAGTATATTTAGCGCTTTCCATTACTTCGGAAACATTTATTCCGTCTATATATTCTTCCAACACAGCAAAACCGTCATCAAGAGTATATGTTTCATATACAATCGGTAAATGGATAAAGTCTACGGTTTTTAAAAAAGAATAAATTTCTTTTTTTTCGGGATAAACCTTAAGCACAACTTTTTTCTTGAGTTCTTTATGTTTTAAAAACAGTATTTTGCTTTTTTCTTTTCCCGAAATTATTTTTGTGACAAAAAAATCTTTCCTAATTTCAGCAATAAGTTCATTACTGTTCAATATAAATCTCCTGCCTATCCATGGCATATTTTAACACACTTTTTTTAAAAAAACAAATACATAATTAAATGGATGGAGATAATGTCCATCCATTTAATTACGATGCATCTTTCAACTTATTCTCATTCGCCATGCTTTGAGCAGTTTCTAACATATTCTCTGCAAATATTGCGTATCCGGTAGTTGGGTCGTCTACGAGGACATGGGTTATCGCCCCAATTAACCGCCCATTTTGCAAAATCGGACTACCCGACAGGACTGTTGTCAAGTAGGGACAAC
>JAZUIT010000204.1:0-3533 GCA_045642385.1 Acutalibacteraceae bacterium | reverse complement strand
AGCCTGACGAGGTTTCGATAAGTGTTACATCAAGAACTTTGGGTGAAACAAGGGAACCGGGCAAAGAAATTGTTATTAATTCAAAAACCTACAAAACAAAAGACCTCGGCAGGTTTCCCGTTGATACAAAAATGGCGATGATTACACCCTCATGTTACGGTATAATTGTCGCAGATGATTATGTACTGAATGAGATTTACACAGCACAGAAAAAAGATTACGGCGAATATGCTTCCGAAATAACCGAAAGGGTTGCCGTAACCTTTGAAAACCGTGATAAAGCCTGTGAAAACGGCGAAAAGCTTGAAAACGGGATTTTTTCGGAGCTTGACAAATATATGAACACACTTCCTGAATATGACGATATAGACGAAAAGGACTGCCAAAGCTATTGGGAAGCTAAGGAAGCGGTTGTCGGAATGTACGGCACATTGTTATTCCTCGGTATTATTTTGGGTCTTGTGTGCCTGTTTGCAACAGTTCTTATAATTTACTATAAGCAAATTTCCGAAGGCTACGAGGACAGACAGCGTTATCAGATTATGAAAAAAGTCGGTATGAGCAACGCGGAAATTAAGAAAACAATCAGCTCTCAAACACTTCTTGTGTTTTTCCTGCCGCTTATATTTGCAGGTATTCACACAGCATTTGCGTTCCCCATAGTAAACAGATTGCTTCACCTGATTTTGCTTTCAAGTACAAGCCTGTTTGTAATTTGCACACTTATCACATTTGCAATTTTCGCATTAATTTATGTTATAATTTATTCTATGACAGCAAAGACTTATTATAAAATTGTACACTAAGAACAATTGTGAGCTTCGCTCAGTTAGGAGTTAGGAATTAGGAGTGAGGAATTGAGGGTGGGCAGAGCCCACACCCGATTGTAAAATTTTTTAAAGAAAACATTCAACACTCAACATTGAACAATGGATTGCCACGCTCGCAATGACAAAAACAAATAACCGTACCCTGTTTTAAGGAGGAAAGCAATGTATAAAATTATGCTTATTGAGGATGATTTGCCACTTGCCGAGGCTATGAAAAAACAGCTCACAACCTACGGCTATGAGGTGATTTGCGAAACTGATTTTGAAAATGTCACGGAAGATTTTCTGAAAACTAATCCTCATCTTGTACTTATGGATATTATGCTTCCCACACAAAACGGATATTATTTTTGTACCGAAATTCGCAAAATTTCAAGTGTTCCCGTTGTGTTTATTTCCTCCGCATCCGAAAATATGAATATCGTTATGGCTTGCAGCTGCGGCGGTGATGATTTTATTGCAAAGCCTGTTGACCCAATGGTACTGACCGCAAAGGTGAATGCAATTCTCCGCCGCACCTATGAAATGAACGATGACCGGAAAATCATTCAATTCTACGGTGCAAGCCTTAACCTTTCCGATTACACGGTAACTAACGAAAACCTTACAACAGAGCTTACTAAAAACGAATTTCGTGTTCTTGAAGCATTGTTGGAAAACCGCGGCAAAATAGTCAGCCGTGACAATTTAATGTTAAAGCTCTGGCAAAATGATTTGTTTGTGGAGGAAAACACCCTCACCGTTAATGTGGGCAGGTTAAGAAAAAAGCTTGAAGAATGTGGCTTGAAAGATATTATTATCACAAAGCCCGGAAGCGGGTACATTATAAAATGAAGAAAAAAGTTTTTATTGACACACTGAAAAAGAATAAAAATTTAATCCTGTTTTTCTTAATAACCTCTACCGTAAATCTGTCGGTGTTTTTGCTGTACAGAATTATGACGGAAGCATTTTTCTATGCGGAAATAATTATTTTTGCGGCGTTTGTTTTACTTGTTTTTATGGATTATTTGCGTTCTTTGAAAAAAGCGAAGCAACTTGAAAACGCAAAACATTCTGTTATAAACGGTGACAGTTTTCTACTTGTATCTGAAAATTTTACGGAAGAAAAGTACCGTGAAATAATTAACAGCCTGACAAATAAAATCAACGAAATTAATGTAAACTTTTCGAATGAAAAACAGGACATTGCGGATTGGTACACCCTGTGGGTACACGAAATTAAAACTCCAATTGCGGTGTTGAAACTGAAAATTCCCGACAGTGAAAAAGATATTTTAAATGAGCTTTTCCGTATTGAAGAATATGCTGATATGGCACTTTCCTATATCCGTTTGGGCAGTGAGCAAAATGACCTGGTTATCCGTGAATATAACCTTGATGAAATCATAAAAGAAGTAGTCAGGAAGTATGCCCCACAGTTTATATCAAAGAAAATCAAACTGAATTATACACAGACAGACAAAACGGTAATAACCGACAAAAAATGGCTCACCTGCATTTTGGAGCAATATATTTCCAATGCGGTAAAATACACAAAGACAGGTTCTGTTACAATTTCAGTACAGGATAATATTCTTACCGTCACGGACACAGGTATAGGTATAAAAAAAGAGGATTTACCGAGGATTTTTGAAAAAGGGTACACGGGAAATAACGGCAGAACAGATACAAAATCCAGCGGTTTAGGTTTGTATCTTTCCGCAAAAGCAGCAAAACTCATAGGCGTTACTCTGTCAGCCGAAAGCACCACGAACGGCAGTAGTTTTCATATTACCTTCCGCGAGAATTGAAAAATTTGAATTAAATCCAATCCTTTTTACTTGATTTTATTATGTTTTTTGATATAATAATAATTGAGGTGGTATTCTGTGAATGGTGTACCGTATTATTTGTCATTGCGAGCATCAGCGTGGCAATCCACTTATAACGGTTTTATCAAATCTCCTTGGACTGCCACGGAATTTCATTCCTCCCAGTGACAATTACTCCTTAGTCACTTCGTGGTAACACAAGGAACGGTCGTTCGGTGTTCTTTTTCTTACAATAAATAAAAAGGATGTTTTCAGTATATGAAAAAAATATTTGCTCTTATTGTACCATTTGTTCCTATTGTAGGTTGTTTTAATGGTTGTAACAAAATAAATAATGGTGAAGTTAAATATTCTGCACTTTTAGGTTCATGGGGCACTGAGGATGGAGATATGTTATTGACCTTTGGCAGGGCTTCAGATAAAAATACATATAGTGGAGTACTTAGTTATTATGAAAACGGCAAACTAACAGAAGATAATTTTACCTACACATTAAATTATGATAAAACAACAAAATTGAACACGCTTTGTACAACTGTTGATGATTATAGTGAAACATACGAAATAGAACTAAAAGAAGATGTTTTGTCACTTATAATTTATAGTGAGGAGACAGCCACAAAGGAAGAAACCGTTTTTATTAAAGGCAAGCAACTTGTCGAACCCGAAAACACATCAAACTCTTCAGAATTAAAAGCTACGACAGTTACATCATAGAACAGGGGACGGTTTTGTGCCTTAAAAGTCATGGCACAGAACTGTTCTCTGTTTTGGAGGTAAATATGAATAATATACAGGAAAAATTGTTTGAACTTCAGGATAAAAAATATGCACAATTTCAAAGCAATCTTACGCCGAATGTTCCACCTGAGCTTTTTATCGGTGTTCG
>JAZUIT010000203.1:0-13700 GCA_045642385.1 Acutalibacteraceae bacterium | reverse complement strand
GTAACAAAGGTTTTCTCAACACTTCAACTGTATTCGGGACTTTTGAGTGTAATTCTGATTGTACCGATTCAAAAAGCTTTGGATAAAATTTACGGTAAGAACGATAAAGTTAAAAGCTTTATTTAGTTAGGAGTGAGGAGTTAGGAGTTAGGAGTTGACGGTGGGCAAAGCCCACACCCATTTTAATTTATAAGTTCAAAAAGTTAAAAGAAAATACAATAAAAATTGGATAGAAAAAAAGCGGACAGAATCAATTTTCTTGACCCGAAGATAATATACAGATATATCGAGGGGCAAAAAATTGATAGAAAAAAGCATACAATCTATTAACCTCTATAATGCTTTTTTCGGTCTGTTCGTTTTTTTACATTCAATCTTTTATTTTATTTAATCAAGCGAAAAGAGTACTTATAATAATCTATCAATCCGTCCTGTTTCATTTTTGAAAGCTCACGGCACAAAGCACTCCTGTCCGTTCCCATATATGCCGCTAAATCCTCACGGTTTAAAGGTATTGTAAATGTCAAAGACCCTGCCGCCCGTGACATCTGGTTGAAATATGTCAGCAATTTATCCCTTAATTTAATTTTTGACAAAACCTGAATACGGTTATTCATAGTCAAAGTTCGTGTTGCCAACATTGAAGTGAATTTTTTCTGCATTATTACCGAAAATTCATCATTAAAGTTGTAAAGCTTTTCAGTTGAAAGCCACAGCACCTCAGCAGGCTCGGATGCGTAAGCATAAACCGGAGAATTTTCAATTTTCAGAAAGCACAGCGACTCCCCGAATGTAACACCCGGCGTCACCTCTGCCATAATAACTCTGTTGCCCTCAATATCATCCGTACAAACCTGTACCACACCGGAAAGCACCAATCCGAATTTGCTCATTTTTGTGTACGGTATATGCACAAAATCATTTTTAGAATACCCGGTAATCTTTGCTTCAAAAAGTGTAAGCGCCTTATCAAATTCATCATCATTCAGCTTTGAAAAAAGCACGGTTGATTTTACAAGCTCAACATATTTTTCCGACAGTATCATAATTTTATTTTAACAGAATTTCTCTGATTTTATCCATAGTTTCATCCGTAACACCACATTCACGCAAATAATCAACTGTGTTTTCTGCGTATGATTTATGCTTGTTTCTTTTACGGATAATTTTCAGGAATTTCTTTATCTTATCCTTTCTGCTGCGGCTGAGCTTCTGATCAAGATTTGACTGCATTGTAAGCTCATAATTCCTTATAATATCTTTATCTTCAAGTCCTAATATAGCATCGAGGAAAAATCCCAATGTACCCGTCCTGTCCTGACCTCCTGCGCAGTGAAAATATATGGGATAAAGACTTTCATCTGCAAACATATCAATCAGTTTTTTATTTTTTTCACTGTATTCATCAACCAAAACATCGTGATATCCGTTATACGGATAGAGAATAAATTTAATATCCTTACCCAAAGGCGACTCAGTGAGATGCAGTCTGTCAATCGCTTCTGCCCGTAAATCAAGATCCGTTTTTATTAATGATTTCATCTCGGCTTTGGCTTCTTCCGACTTTATATCTTCAAGGCGCGGACCTCTGATAACAAGTCCCTGTTTAACCTGTCTGCCCTGATTATTAATATCACCGCCGAAATCTCTGAGATTAGTTAATCCCTCAATATAAAGCCATCTGGGAACAATATTATCTGTTATGAAAAATCCCGGCTCGCAATTATTTACTCTCCAATAATATTTTGTACATTTTTTCAGATTATAAACCTGTGCCTGTGTTTCGGAAGTGGTAACAACAACAGGGTTTTCGAAATCCTTATTATCTGAAATTTCAAGATTATATGTATCTTCCGAACCCTGCCATTTGAATTTTGCAGGCTCGGGAACAGTATATTTATCCCTGTATTCGGGTAACTTGTTCATTTTTTTTATAACCCTTTTAACGGCTCTGAAATTCTTACATTCGTAAAATTCCTTTTGATATTTTGCGTTTAAATCAACTGTTTCACCGTTTGCAGGTGAAATTAATTTCACATCTGACATTTCTACCACCCTTTAACCTTTTCTGAAATTTTACTATATAAAGCTTTGTTTGTCAAGAAAATAAACCTGTATTTCGTTGATTTTATGCGGTTTTTGTGGTATCATATTTATAAGAAATTTACGGGGTGATTTTTTGAAAGAACTGTTTGACTTATTTATCTCCTTTTTTAAAATCGGTCTGTTTACTTTCGGCGGCGGATATGCAATGTTACCTATGTTGCAGAAAGAAATTGTCGAAAAACACAAATGGGCAACCGAAGAAGAACTGCTGGATTATTTTGCCATTGCACAATGTACACCCGGTGTAATTGCAGTTAATTCCGCAACATTTATCGGTCATAAAAAGAAAAAAATCTCAGGTGCAATTATCGCAACCTTAGGTGTGATTTTCCCGTCCTTAATTATTATCACTCTTATTGCCGCACTACTGAAAAATTTTGCGGAAAATGTTTATGTTCAATACGCTTTGTCAGGTATAAGGATTGCCGTTGCGGCACTTATCACCTCAACCGTAATCAAGCTTATTCAAAAAGGTGTAAGAAAATTTTATCAGATTGCTCTGTGCGTAATTTCATTTGCGCTTATTGCTTTCGGCGGTATCTCACCCGTTTATATCGTAATAGGCTCTGCCCTGTTCGGTTTAGCTTTCGGAAAGTGGGGTAAGAAAAAGGAATGATTTATCTTTCATTATTCTGGGAATTTTTCCGTACGGGTCTTTTTGCCGTTGGCGGCGGTTTGGCAACATTACCGTTTTTAACCGAAATTGCAACAAAACATCCCGACTGGTTCACAAAAGAAATGCTTTCGGATATGATAGCTATTTCCGAATCCACCCCCGGACCCATCGGGGTAAATATGTCAACTTATGCAGGTTACTCCGCCGCAGGTATTCCCGGTGCAATTATAGCAACCCTCTCGCTTGTGTTGCCGTCACTTATTATAATTATCATTGTAGCGAAATTCCTGACACATTTCAGCGACAATAAGTATGTTCAGAACGCTTTTTCCGGCTTACGACCGGCAGTTACGGGACTTATTGCTGCGGCAGGATTTTCCGTTGTAAAAACTGCATTTTTTGTAAAAGATGTTACTTTCTTAAAATCAATCAACTTTACCGCCATAATAATTTTCGCCGTTTTGCTGACCCTGATGCAATTAAAACCCCTCAAAAAAATACATCCGACTGTTTATCTTGCAGTTTCGGCTGTGGTTGGTATAATCCTGAAAATGCACTAATCCGAGCTGACATCTGACTACTATACAAAAAAGCGAGCCGTTTGCACTTTCTTTCAGTGCTTTCGACTCGCTCTTCTTTTTTGTTCTGTCACAGACTATTCAATTATTAATTGCCGCCAAAGCCGCTACTGCACCATCAGCCGCCGCGGTTGTGAGCTGTCTTATCTGTTTAGTTCTGCAATCACCTGCGGCATAGATATTTTTTGCGGAGGTTTTGCAATCCTCACCTGCAATAATATATCCGCTTTCATCCAAATTAACAAGCTTTTCAAATGCTTTATTATCGGGAATTTGTCCTATGGTGACAAACAATCCGTCAACATTCAATATTTTCTTTTCGCCGGTATTTACATCAGTTACTTCAACGGTTTCAACATTGTCGGAGCCTGAAATATTGCTGACTGTGGAATTTAAAACAAATTCTATATTGTCGATTTTTTCGAGCCGTTTAACATGACTGAGTTCACCGCGAAACTCCGACCGCCTGTGAATTAAATAAACCTTTTCGCAGATGCCGGAAAGTAACTCCGCCGACTGCAAAGCAGAATTTCCGCCGCCGTTCACCGCAACGGTTTTACCTTTATAAAATGCTCCGTCACATACAGCGCAGTAGGAAACACCCTTTCCTGCAAATTCTTCTTCACATTCAAGTCCCAATTTCCTGTGCTTAACACCGGTGGCAAGTATAATTGCTTTACACTCATAGGTGTTATAATCGGTAATGACGGTTTTAATTTCCCCGTCCTTTATCTCCGTAACCCGTTCAAACTCAAACTCAGCACCCAAATCCGATGCCTGGTCAAATAGATTGGATGAAAACTCCGAGCCGCTTATGGATTTAATTGAGGGGAAATTTTCCACCTTGGGAGAATAACTTATCTGTCCCCCGATGCTTTCACATTCCAGCACCAAAACCTTTTTACCGGCTCTGAGGGCATAGAGTGCCGCAGTTAAACCTGCACAGCCGCCGCCCACAATAATTATATCGTACATAAATCAGCAGCCTTCCGCAAACCTTTTAATATTTGAAGCATTGACAAACTGCTGAGCATTTTCGCCGTCAATTACCACAAGTGTGGGAGCCTGCTTAATACCGAACTGCTTTGTAAGCTCCGTCTGCTCCTCTGCATCAATTACTTCATAATCTACCCCTGCCTTGTCAAGAATAGCCTTCGCCATTTTACAATTGGGGCAGGTTTTTGTTGTGAATAATAAAACTTTCTTTGCACATCCGCAATTGCAGGTATTTTCTTGTGTATCTGAATTTTCAACTGCATTGTTTCCCTTTTTCAATACGGATGTTGCGATGTTGTATATCTTACGAGCCTTAAATTCCTCAGTCTTACCGGCGTTCCAGTTCTGAACAGGACGGTAATAACCTGTAATACGGCTGTAAACTTCTGTTGCTTCACCACATTCCGGGCAAGTATAAACTTCACCTGTTATATAACCGTGGTTTTTACAGATTGAATATGTGGGAGAAAGTGTATAATAAGGAAGCTTGTAGTTTTCCGCAATCTTTCTTACCAATGTTGCCGCAGACTGCCATGAGGGAAGCTTTTCACCTAAGAATGCATGGAAAACCGTTCCCGAAGTATAACGGGTCTGCAAATCATCCTGAATATCAAGTGCATCAAAAATATCATCCGTAAAGCCGACAGGAAGATGTGAGCTGTTTGTATAATAAGGTGCTGCATCCTTATCGTCGGAAGAAGCCGTGATAATATCCGGGTATCTTGCAACATCGTGTTTTGCAAGACGGTAGGAAGTTGACTCTGCCGGTGTAGCCTCCAAATTATAAAGGTCGCCGTACTGCTCCTGATAATCGGAAAGTCTTTCCCTCATGTGGTCGAGAACTTCCTTGGTAAATGTCTGTGCTTTTTCTTGTGTAAGGTCAGCTCTTATCCAGTTTGCATTAAGGGAAGCTTCATTCATACCAACAAGTCCGATGGTAGAGAAGTGATTTTCAAATGAACCTAAATATCTCCTTGTGTACGGATACAAGCCCTCCTCCAAAAGTCTTGAAATAATGGTACGCTTAACGCTCAATGAACGGGCGGCAATATCCATCATCTTATCAAGACGGCGGTAGAAATCCTGCTCGTCCTTTGCAAGATATGCGATTCGGGGCATATTGATAGTAACAACACCTATGGAACCGGTGCTTTCACCGCTTCCGAAGAAGCCGCCGGATTTCTTTCTCAATTCACGAAGGTCAAGGCGAAGACGGCAGCACATACTGCGTACATCGCTGGGAGCCATATCGCTGTTGATATAGTTTGAGAAATAGGGTGTGCCGTATTTTGAAGTCATTTCAAAGAGAAGCTTATTATTCTCCGTTTCCGACCAGTCAAAATCGCTTGTAATTGAATATGTGGGGATAGGATACTGGAAGCCTCTGCCGTTTGCATCGCCCTCAATCATAATTTCGATAAAGGCACGGTTTACCATATCCATTTCTTTTTTACAATCCTTGTACTTGAAGTCCATTTCCTTACCGCCGACAATTGCGGGAAGCTCCGCCAAGTCATCGGGAACTGTCCAGTCAAGTGTGATATTTGAGAAAGGTGCCTGTGTACCCCAGCGGCTGGGAGTATTTACGCCGTAAATAAAGGATTCAATGCACTTCTTAACCTGCTCATAGGGAAGATTATCAACCTTTACAAAGGGTGCTAAATATGTGTCAAAGGATGAAAATGCCTGAGCTCCTGCCCATTCATTCTGCATAATTCCTAAGAAATTAACCATCTGATTGCAAAGGGTTGCAAGGTGGCTTGCAGGTGAAGATGTAATCTTTCCGGGAATACCGCCCAAGCCCTCTTTAATAAGCTGTTTTAATGACCAGCCTGCACAGTAACCGGTAAGCATGGAAAGGTCGTGGAGGTGAATATCTGCGTTGCGGTGTGCGTTGGCAATTTCTTCGTCATAAATTTCGGAAAGCCAGTAGTTAGCTGTAATTGCACCTGAGTTACTTAAAATAAGTCCGCCTACGGAATAGGTAACGGTGGAATTTTCCTTAACACGCCAGTCCGTTGAATGAACATAGCTGTTTACCAATTCCTTGTAGTCAAGTATTGTGGATTTCATATTGCGGATTTTTTCACGCTGTTTTCTGTAAAGGATATAAGCTTTTGCAACGTCGTCATATCCCGCCTGAACAAGAATAGTTTCAACGCTGTCCTGAATATCTTCAACGCTTACCTTATTATCCTTAATTTTCGCTTCATAATTTGATGTAACCTTTAATGCCAATAAGTCAATAATATCGTCATTGTACTGCTTATCCACCGCATCAAAAGCTTTTTTAATGGCATCGCTGATTTTTGCAAGGTTAAATTCTGTAATTTTTCCGTCTCTTTTAATTACCTGATACATTTTTCTCCTCCGTACTTTTTTAGACTACATTTGGTATTTTAACACCAATATATGTACTTGTCAAGAGGTAAAATACAATATATTGTGTTTTTTTGGTAATTTTAAATTTTTTTCAGTTAGAAGTTTTATACAGTTAGGATTTAATGGTGGGCAAAGCCCACCCTTCATTGCACATTTCACATTGCACATTGACATCGTCCCCTACGAGTTGATATAATTATTTAAAACGGGTGTGGGTGGAACCCACCCACAATTCCTAATTCCTAATTCCTAATTCCTAATTCCTAACTCCTAATTAAATCAAACTCCCCTAATCTCCACCGCATTAAAGTATTCCCTGCAAATATCTGCGTATTCCTCTAAGCTTGCCTTTGTCGGGGCAGTCAACCCCTCTTTTATAGTGTTTTCGGACTCCTCAAAGCACTGTAAAAAGTATTTCGGTGAGCCTTTCAGCCATTCACCTATTTTATAAAAATCTTCCTTTTCGTGATATTCAGCCACAACCGTGGTGCGAAACTCGTAATCAATATTTCCCTGCATTAAAAATTTGGCACTTTCAATTATGCTGTCCGTATTAAAACTTTCTATTCCCACGGTCAAAGGATATTTTTCCAAAGAATTTTTTATATCCATAGCCACATAATCCACAAGTCCCCTGTTCACTGCTTCTTTCAGTTTTTTGGGAAATGTGCCGTTTGTGTCAAGCTTTAAAGCATATCCCATAGATTTTACTTTGCCCATAAATTCCAACACATCCGGCTGCATAAGGGGTTCTCCCCCCGTTAAGCACACACCGTCAAGTATACCGGTTCTTCTGCTTAAAAATTTCAAAATTTCGTCCTCAGCCATAGCATTTTCAAAATCAGGTTTTATGACCAGCTGCGCATTTTGGCAAAAAGGACAAAGCAAATCACAGCCGCCTGCAAACACGGTACAGGCAACCTTTCCGGGAAAATCCAACAATGTAGTTTTCTGTAAACCGAAAATTTTCATAATAACATCTCCAAACAATTTCAATGAAATTTTACTATAATCACAGTAAAAAATCAAGTGTGAAATTATTTCACATTTTGTCGGCTGCTAAATCACTTGATGACAAATTTAATTTGTGAAACACCGCAAAAAACAGCCTGTAAAAAACTACAAGTTTTTTACAGGCTGTTTTTTTAACCTATTTTTGTCAAAATACATAAAGGGGATAGGAAAAAAGCGGACAGAATCAATTTTATTGTCCCGAAGATAATATACAGATATATCGAGGGACAAAAAATTGATAGAAAAAAGTACAATATCTTTTGAACTCTATAATACTTTTTTCGGTCTGTTCGTTTTTTTGCATCCCCTTCTTATCAACTGTTAATTACTTCATTAATCCGCTGATAAATATTTCAATTCCTATTCCGATAAGCACCGCACCGCCGAAAATCGAAGCTTTATTTGCAAGCTTTGTGCCGAATTTTTTACCTATCATCAAACCGGCATAGCATATCAAAAAGGTGACAATGCCGATAATTAAGCTTTCTGTCAATGCCTGAAATGCGGAATATTCCGATATCGTAAAGCCAACGGACAGAGCATCTATTGATGTAGCTATCCCCTGCACCATTAACGCCATTACACCCACTGCCGCTTTTTCTTCTACGGAATTTTTATTTTTGATACCCTCAATAAGCATTTTACCGCCGATATATAAAAGCAGTAAAAGTGCTATCCACGGGATAAATTTCTGAAAAGATTTGAACAAGCTTTGTATTGTATGTACGCAGAACCAGCCGATTAAGGGCATTGCAATCTGAAATCCGCTGAATGTACCGGCAATAAGACACATTCGGTCAGGCTTCATTTTCGGCTCGTTCAAACCGTTTGCAAGGGATACTGAAAAGGCATCCATGGCAAGCCCTACACCAAACAAAACACTGTTCACAAAGAACATTAAATTCAAAGCCATAAACTAAATTTCACGCTCCGTTATCCGTTCTTTTCAATAGCTTCGAAAATACCGGCAAGGTATGTAGCGCCCAAAGCTCTGTCAAAAAGACCGTAACCGTATCTGCCCTTTTCACCCCATATCATTCTGCCGTGGTCGGGACGAACATAACCGTCAAAACCGTTCTTAACAAGTGTCTTTGCAATACCGTACATATCAATTGAACCGCAGGCTGTGGGATGTCCTACTTCTTCAAACTGTCTTTCGCCTGTGATTTTAATGTTACGAAGATGCACAAAATGTATTCTGTCGGTAAATTCTCCTGCCATTTTAACAAGGTCATTTGCAGGATTTGCACCCAAAGAACCGGTACAAAATGTAAGTCCGTTATTTGTTTCGGGTACAATGTTCAAAAATCTTTTAAGATTTTCCTCAGTAGTAATAATTCGGGGAAGTCCGAACATACCCCATGGCGGATCGTCCGGATGTATAGCCATATTGATACCGCTTTCCTTTGCAACGGGAATTACAGCTTCTAAGAAAGTCTGAACATTTTTCCAGAGTTTTTCTTCACCTAATTCCTCATAGGCTTTTAGTAATCCCTTCATTTCATCTTTTGTATAGCTTGCATCCCAACCGGGCAAAGACAATTCACTCGTAAGAGGATTCATACTTAAAACCGTTTTTTCGTCATAAGCAAGAGCGTTTGCACCGTCCGGCTGCTGATGTTCAAGCTCACTTCTCAGCCAATCAAAAACCGGCATAAAATTATAGCAGATGCATTTGACTCCCGCTTTACCTAAACGGCGGACATTTTCGCAGTAATTATCAATAAGTCCTTTGGCTTTTTCGTTACCCAGCTTAATATCTTCGGGAACGGGAACACTCTCCACAACCTCAAAATCAAGGTTATGTGACTTTGCCTGAGTTTTAATTTTTTCAATTGATTCTTCGCTCCAGATTCCACCGGGTTCAACATCGTACACAGCGGAAACAATACCTGTCATGGTGGGTATCTGACTTATTTTTTCCAGGGTTACGGGGTCATTTTCCCCGTACCAACGAAATGTCAATTTCATTATTTTTTCCTCCAATCAATACATTCAAAATAAATTATTTAAAAATATTAATAACTCCCTCGTCGTTAAGCAGTTTTATCATAATTATAATAAGCGGCACAAGGAAAATACCAAGTACTCCGAAAATCTTCAAACCGATATACATACCTGCAAGTGTCATAACCGGAGGTAAGCCCAAATTTGAAGCGACAAGCTTAGGTTCGATAATCTGCCTTATAACAAGAATAATCAGATACAAAATTATTAGTCCGATTGCCATAGCAATTTTACCTGTAACCAGGCAGTAAACCGCCCATGGAATTAAAATTGTTCCCGTACCCAAAATGGGGAAAATATCAACTATTGCGGTTATGATTGACACAAAAATAATATATTTCGTATTTACTATCCCGATAAGCTTCATAAATCCCAAGCCGACAAACATTTCGCCGAAGGTTATAGCCATAATAGTAAGATATGCTTTTGAAAGATTTTTTAAAGAACCTAACAAAATTCTCTTTCCCGAAGTCAGAGCCGTCCTTTTATCCTCAGGTAACTGTCTTTTGAAAAAGCCCACAAGTCTGTCATAGTCGGAAGTAATAAAGCAAGTGGAAATTATTGTAATTAAAAGTCCCAAAATAACCGTGGGAACCTGCTTTGCTGTGGAAAACAGACTTGTCAAGGGTGATTTCAGAATTGAAAAATCAAAGTTTTTCAGTAATGAAAAAGCACTGCCGCTTACATCTGCCGATGTATCTGCAACCAGAGAATCAAAAAAACTTGAAACCTTTTCGGCAGCTATTACACTGAACCTTTCGGGTAAAGCATTTACAAGCTTTAAAATCTTACCCTCTAATGTGCCGAGCAAATCGGGTACCTGTGACGCACTCTTTACAACATATTCAGCGAAAGCCTTTATTTCACTTGCGAGCCACACACCTAAAAATGCCACCAAGGTAAGCAAAATCGCATATATTACAAGTGACAGCACAGTAGAAGCAAGTCCTTTTGAAATAAATTTATTCTTTGCAAGCGAATTTACGGGTCTTTGCAGTATTGCCGCCACAAACAATCCCATTAAAAACGGCGCAAACAACCAGAATGCATATTTAAAGAATAAATAAAACAGTCCTATTAACACAACAAAATAGGCAAAATTTATTAATGTCTTTTTTCTTCTGCGAATTTTATCCATTTTTTCCCCTTTCAAATTCCAAATACCGTTAATATAGTATATATCAAATAACAGAAAATTTCAATTATTTTTCTGTTAAATTTATTTTTTTCAAAAATCTCTTTATTATTTTAAACTTATGTGGTATAATGTAATGAATTATTTTCAAACTGATGATTGAAAGGAATTGAAAAAATGGATATAGCTATTATGGGACACGGGGTTGTAGGCTCCGGTGTGGCTGAGGTTTTAAGAATAAATCACGACAGTATAGTTAAACGCAGCTCACAAAAATCCTTAGACTTAAAATACATTCTCGATTTGAGAGATTTTCCCGGCGACCCCAACGAGGACAAATTTGTTAAGGATTTCAACATCATTTTAAACGATGACGATGTTAAAATTGTTGTTGAAACTATGGGCGGCTTACACCCGGCTTATGAATTTGTTTCGTCCTGCCTTAAAGCCGGTAAGAGTGTTGTTACCTCCAACAAGGAGCTTGTTGCGGAAAAAGGCTGTGAGCTTTTAAAAATCGCAAAGGAAAAAAATGTCAACTTCCTTTTTGAAGCAAGTGTCGGCGGCGGTATTCCCATTATCCGTCCCATTACACAGTGCCTTGCCGCAAATGAGTTTGACGCTATTGCAGGTATTTTAAACGGTACAACAAACTTTATCTTAACCAGGATGATTGACGATAATATGGATTTTGCCGATGCTTTGAAATTAGCACAGGATAACGGTTATGCAGAGAAAGACCCCACCGCTGATATTGAGGGTCACGACACTTGCCGAAAAATCTGTATTTTAGCCGCACTTTGCTACGGTACTCATGTATACCCCAAGGATGTTTACACTCAGGGTATTACAGGTATATCCTTAGCTGATATTGAATATGTTAATAATTGGGGCGGTGTTGTTAAATTAATCGGTCAGTCCGAAAAGCTTGACAACGGTAAAATTACCGCTATGGTTTCCCCCCTACTTATTAAAAACGAAAGTCCCCTTTCCGGCGTAAACGATGTGTTCAACGCAATTCTTGTTAAAGGCAACGCAGTCGGTGATACAATGTTCTACGGCAAGGGTGCAGGTAAACTGCCCACGGCGAGTGCCGTTGTTGCGGATATTATTGACTGTGCCCAGCACTACGAAAACAGAAAGGATTTCGGCTGGACAGACAGTAAGGAAGATTATGTTGAGGATTATAAAAACATTGAAAGAGCTGTTTATGTCCGTGCTGAAGCTGACAGCATCGACTGTATTAAGGAAGCTTTCGGTGATGTTACTTTCCTTACAAGGGAAAATGCTCCCGAAAAAGAAATTGCTTTTGTAACTCCCGTTATGAAAGAAAAAGATATTACAGAAAAATTAGATAAGCTTCCCATAAAGCAGTTATCATTTATAAGAGTCAGCGAGTTTTAATTGAAAGGATCAGGTTATGTCTTTAATTGTTCAGAAGTTCGGCGGCAGTTCGGTTGCCAATGCCGAAAGAGTAAAAAATGTTGCCGACATTGTTACAGGTACATATAAAGAGGGTAACAATGTTATAGTTGTTGTGTCGGCTCAGGGTGATACAACCGATGATTTAATCGAAAAAGCAAATGAAATTAACACTAAACCGTCCAAGCGTGAAATGGATATGCTTCTTTCCGCAGGTGAGCAGATTTCCGTTGCACTCCTTGCTATGGCTATTGAGGATATGGGCTTCCCCGTTGTTTCTCTTTTGGGTTGGCAGGCAGGTTTTGAAACAAACTCCACCTATTCCTCCGCAAGGATTAAGAAAATTCACCCTGAAAGAATACAGCGTGAGCTTGACAAGAGAAATATTGTTATTGTTGCAGGCTTCCAGGGCTTGAACAAATATGATGATATTACAACTCTCGGCAGAGGCGGTTCCGACACAAGTGCGGTTGCTATTGCCGCCGCTTTACACGCTGACCGTTGTCAGATTTTTACTGATGTTGAGGGTGTTTATACCGCAGACCCCAGAAAAATTAATAACGCCAAAAAGCTCAACAGCATCACCTATGATGAAATGTTAGAGCTTGCAAGCCTCGGAGCACAGGTGCTTAACAACCGTTCCGTTGAAATGGCAAAAAAATATAATGTTGAATTAGAGGTGCTTTCGAGCCTTAAAAGAGTTCCCGGCACTATTGTCAAGGAGGTAATTAAAATGGAAAAAATGCTGGTCAGAGGTATTGCAAAGGACGAAGATGTTGCAAGAATTTCAATTATGGCAGTGCCTGATATCCCCGGTATTGCGTTTAAAATTTTCGGCAGACTTGCCGCTAAGGATATAAATGTTGATATTATTTTACAGTCAATCGGCCGTGACGGCACAAAGGATATTTCTTTTACAGTAAGCCGCAGTAATGCCGAGCTTGCACTTAAAGTTTTGAACGAGTTCGATATTTTGGAAGGTCTTGAATTTATCTGTGATACAAATGTTGCAAAGATATCGGTTGTCGGTGCAGGTATGGAAACTCACCCCGGCACAGCGGCTACAATGTTCGGTGCTTTGTACGAAAAGAATATTAACATTCAGATGATTTCCACAAGTGAAATTAAAATTTCCGTCCTTATTGACGAAAAGGATGCGGATTTGGCTGTCAAGGCAGTACATAACGCATTCTTCCCGGAATAAGATTAATGAGTTAGGAGTTAGGAGTTAGGAATTAGGAGTTAGGAGTTAAGGGTGGGTTCCACCCACACCCAATTTTATTTTTTCGCAGTAGCTTACAAAAAATCCGTAGGGTGCGGCATCCCTGACGCACCGATAAACAACTGAGAAATTCACGGGACGTCGAGGGCGCCGTCCCCTACGGAAACCAATGTCATTAAACTAAGGAATTAATCAACAAATGGCTCCCTTTTTCGCAAGCGAAAA
>JAZUIT010000202.1:0-4317 GCA_045642385.1 Acutalibacteraceae bacterium | reverse complement strand
CACTCCAATGCTGAAGTCGAGGCATTCAAATATGGCTTCCGGCTTGCAACAGCACTCCTCATTGAATCAATTGCATAACATCATCAAAGCGGGGCTTCGGCTCCGCTTTTGCTATTCTTTTTAAACAAACCGCTGTAAACTTATCAATATATTTTGATTTTTTGTTATTATTGCTATTCCATTAAGTAAAACATTGTAAACTCTTGCCGAAACCACTTGAAAAAACGCTGCAAAAGTGCTATAATATATCCATAATTCGGCTAAGGAGAGTTTATGATGAAGCTAAATGAATGCATAAAAGTTGCTCGTCAAAACGCATTTATGACACAAGAAGAGTTTGCGAAAGCATTAAATGTGTCTGCTTGCACAGTTAATCGTTGGGAAATGGGCAAATCAAAGCCAAATAATGCAGCGATGAAAAATATAAAAACCTTTTGCGAATCAAATGGAATATCATTTGAGGATGTAAAAGCCGCTTGGATTTCATCATCGGAGGATCAGTAATGAAACAGCAAGTCTTTAAGCTCGGTGAATTGTTCTGCGGCCCCGGTGGTATTGCTTGCGGTGCTATGCGTTCGCGTAGTGATGATAATAAGTTGATTGTCAAACATGCTTGGGCAAATGATTATGATGCCGATACTTGCGAAACATATCGCAAAAACATCTGTCCGGATTCACCTGATACGGTTTTATGTGGTGATGTCAGGAATCTTGACATTAAAGCACTTGGTCAAATTGATGCCTTTTGCTATGGATTCCCGTGCAACAGCTTTTCCAATGTCGGCAAGCACAAAGGATTTGAAAATGAAAAGTTTGGGCAACTGTATTGGTATGGAATTGAAGTTCTGAAAGAATATCGTCCCAAATGGTTTGTTGCGGAAAATGTGTCCGGCATTCGTTCAGCCGGTTCCGGCGATTTCCAAATCATCCTTGAAGATATGCGTTCTGCCGGTTACAAGTTGAATGTGAACCTTTATAAAGCAGAGCAATATGGCGTTCCGCAAACCCGTCACAGAGTAATAATTGTTGGCATTCGTGATGATATTCCCGTTGAATATAAAGTTCCCGATCCATCTCTTTACAAGGATTGCGATGTTTCTGCCCAAACAGCACTTTCCAATATTCCGAAAGATTGCCCGAACAGTGAAACACGCAAACTTTCAAAAGATGTTACGAGACGGCTTTCCTATATTCTTCCCGGCGAAAACATTTGGCAAGCGGAAGAAAGACTCGGGAAGGATTTCCCTGCCGAACTCAAAATACATACTAAAACAAAAATCAGCCAGATCTATCGAAAATTAGATCCTGAAAAGCCGGCATATACAGTTACGGCTGCCGGCGGTGGCGGAACCTTTATGTATCATTGGACTGACCGTGAACTTAGCAACAGAGAACGTGCCCGTCTGCAAACCTTCCCTGATGATTATGAGTTTGTGGGTAATTACAGTAGCGTTAGAAAACAGATTGGTATGGCTGTTCCGTGTAAATTATCCGAGATTGTAATCACCGCCATTCTAAACTCTTTTGCCGGGATAGATTATCCGTCAGTGAAAGCCAATATGGAGGAATGATAATGATACCGAGATTTGATGATATTACAAAAGATCCCACATTTATCACATCGGCGTTTGATGAGCCGGTGCTATATGCTCCTGCAAGAGTCGAAAGAATTTCGCCTTGCAATACATTAAAGATCATTACCGCATTTACCGATTGCGACAGAATATCCACTCATATGATTGCTCTTTCAGAGGGTATGAAAACCGGTAGATTTGTAAAAGGACTATCTGTTGAAATCATTTTAGGAATGACCAAGTCCAGCTTATCACAAAAGAAACACGAAGATATTTGCCGCTTGATTGGTTTCCTTAATGGTTCTAAAGGTATGCCGAAAATCTCTTGCCGGTATATCGTTAATGGTCCTGAAGTTCATTCAAAGATTTATCTGTGGGAAACTCCGGACAGAAACGGCGAGATACTTCCCAATATTGCATACTGTGGATCTCTCAATTATACAATGAACGCTTACTATAAGCGCAGAGAATCTGTAAGCCAATGCGATTCATTTGGTGCGTTTTTATACTATAAAGAGCTTCTGAATGACACCGTAGATTGTTTTGATCCCAGCGTATCTGACAAACTCAAAAATGTCGTTAACAATTCTCCTGAAGCGTTTGAAGAACCGGACAACTCCGAAAAGGATTATTTTCTCTACGATAGAGAAACACCGGTTGACACCTTGAATGTATCATTGCTTCGAGCCGACGGTAGCGATACCGGGTACGGTTCCGGCATCAACTGGGGCATTCGAAAAAACGGAACGAAACGAGACCAGAATCAGGCATATATTCCGTACAATCATCAAGACAAGAAGGCGGGTTTCTTTCCCGATAGGATCAATCCAGATGACGAGAACTGCCCTATGTTCAAGGTAATTACAAAAGATTTTGGCTCGTTCCATATGAGAGTTGCTCAACAAGGTAATAAAGCCATTCACAGCGTTGAAAGTAATGCCATTCTCGGTGAGTGGATTCGCAAGAAGATTGGTGCACCAAATGGCGGGTATGTCACCAAGCAGATGCTTGAGCTATACGGAAAGACCTATGTGACATTCAGGAAATACGCAGACGGAACATATCTGCTTGATTTTTAAGATTAACGGAGAACAGTAATGCCAAAAGTATGTAGCCTTTTCGCCGGTATCGGCGGTATTGATATTGGTTTTCAGCAAGCCGGATTCGATATCGTATGGGCAAATGAATACGATGCCGCCGCTTGCAAAACATATCGACATAATTTCGGGGATTCGCATCTTGTAGAAGCAGATATACACGATATTTCTACAAAGGATATTCCCGATTTTGATGTGCTTGTAGCGGGATTCCCTTGTCAGCCGTTCTCAGTGGCGGGAAAGCAAAAAGGTTTTAACGATAAAAGAGGCAATCTGTTCTTTGAAATCACACGTATTATTGATGAAAAACGCCCTAAGGTCGTATTTCTTGAAAATGTTGCGAACCTTATGGAACATGATGACGGTCGGACATTTCTCGTTATCTTCAATTCGTTGGCGCAGTTCGGATATACCGTTTATTACCGTGTAATGGCGGCAAATGAGTACGGAAATCTTCCGCACATACGCAAAAGAATTTATATCACAGCGGTTCACGAAAGTGTTGAAACACAGTATATTCACCCAGAACCGATTGACCTGATGTTAAAGTCAACGGATATTATCCATCGCCACGAAAAGCAAAACGAAATCTACTATTACAACGGGAAAGACTTGTATCCTTATTTTGAAGCACGAATGAAGGACAGGTTGGCAATCTATCGCCCGATTGATTCGGGAGTACGACTGACAAAAAATCAGATGTGTCCCACACTTACGGCGAATATGGGCACTTACCCCGACCGTGTTCCAGTTGTTTGGGATGATTTTGGGATACGGAAACTGACGTTGCGTGAGTGCCTTGATTTTCAGGGCTTCCCGCCTGAGTTTTACTTTCCAAACACCATAACGATTGATGATGCGTATAAGCAGATTGGAAACTCAGTTTGTGTGCCGGTGATAAATAGGATAGCATTAGCGATAATTGAGTTAATATAAAACATATAAGAATGGTGATTAAATGGCTATTTTAACAGAAAATGATGTCAAACGCAAATTGATTAACAATGATGCTCTATTTCACAATATTCATGTTGTTCATCAATACTTTGATATACTTCCCAGTGGAAATAAGCATTATGGAACAAGCATTGATTATCAAGATTTAACCGAATTGCGAGACGATTTTTTGAATGAATTATATGATACAATTGTCAATTGGGTATATAGTTCAGAAAAATATGTTAAGATGAAAAACGCAGTAATCAAAAAAGGAAAATCCGAAGAAGCAGCATCGTCAGAGATTCAACGTAAAGCTCATGAAAAATTTCGTGGCAATAAAACTTCCGATAGTTTACTAATACAAGGTCAGTTAGGCGAGTTATTGCTATTTCATTACATACAGAAATTTCAAAAAGCGACTCCTTTATTGCGTAAAATGAAGATCGCAACATCGAACAAACATGAGCGATTTGGTGCTGATGCTATTCATTTTAAAATAGAAAACAATAAACCAATTATTATTTTAGGCGAAGCAAAAACATACACAAGCGACTACAAGTTTAAATCAGCATTCGAGGATGCCTTAAGTAGCATATTAACTACATATTCCTCGCACAAAAAAGAGTTGCATCTATATGTTCATGAGGATTTTCTCGATGACGATATGAATGAAATTGCTGAAAAATATCTAAACAACACATTGGACA
>JAZUIT010000201.1:0-2503 GCA_045642385.1 Acutalibacteraceae bacterium | reverse complement strand
CTTTAGGAAGGAAGTGTCCGATATTTTTTATTGGATCATCAGAGATTTTTTTAGTCTTTTTCGCATTAAGCTCCTCGATGCGTTTGTTGTTTAATTCTTTAACCTCTGTTTTGAAATATTCGACAGGATCATTTATCCCCGAAGAAATTAAATCATCAACATAACCGATAGCTTTATATGATTTGTGTTTTGTTTTTTTAGTTTCTTTGTCTCTGAAACTATCATAAATTTGAAGATATGTCCCTTTTTTCAATTTTGTTTGTTTTAGAAAATATGCCATTTTTACACGCCTCTCATACGATAAATTATATAACACCACATAACACTACAATTATATCGCAAAAAAATTAATTTGTCAAGGGGTAAAAATGAAAAAAAGTCCCGAATTTTCGGACTTTTTAAAAAATTTGCTCTTAAATATTTGTAGTGCTAAACCATAAAGACGGGAGTTTCCGTTAAAATACGGTAAACAAATTAACAGAAGAACAGAAAATTTTATATGCAAGATGCTGAAAATGAAGCATAGTGTAAAATATTAATTGGCAAAAAAATAAGGGAAATGGCAAAAAACCACTTCCCAAATCGAACAAACTCATTTAAGATAGTATTGACAAGATACACGAAAAGGAGTTTGTGCGATATGAACATTTTAACAGAAAACAAGGAAAATATCAAGAGTTTAGAGAAAAAATTTTACGATTGTGCTTGCAAGCTTGCGGCGGAGGCTTTTAAAAACTGGCTGCAAGAACTTGACGGTGAGCTTATGAAAAGCCGTGACAAAGAACTTTTCAGACACAAAGGTCATCGAAAAACCTGCATAAAAACGCTAATGGGCGAAGTCGAATATTCGAGAGCGGTTTATCAAGTGATGGATAACAGTAGTGAGAAAAAATTTGTGTATTTACTTGATGAATATGTCGGTTTTGAAAATATCGGTTTTGTATCGGCAAATCTTGTGGAACGCATTGCAGATAATATTTGTGAAACATCCTATGCGGAAACCGCAAAAAATATATCTTCTTTAACAGGACAGAGTATCAGCCGTCAGGGAGTATGGAATGTTGTTCAAAAGCTCGGCTCACAAATTGAAAGGCAAGAAGACAGATATATTGAGTTAAACGAAAAACATCAGCTTCAAGGCGCAAAGGAAATTGCCGTATTGTTTGAAGAAGCAGACGGAATTTTTGTAAGAGAACAGGGACGGTATCGACATAAGGGAAGCAATTCATTTGAAATTAAAGTAGCAATAGCCCATGAAGGGTGGCGGGAGACTGCACCAAAGCGTTTTGAATTAGCAAACAAAACAGTTGTATGTGACATTGCAAGCGGCACAGCATTTAACAAGCGTAAAGAAGCGGTGCTGGCATCAAAGTATAATCTTGATGAGATAAATATGCGAATATTCAATTCGGACGGAGGAAAATGGATAAAAAAGCTTCATGATTACAATGATGAGGTTTATTTTCAGCTTGATCCGTTTCATATACAAAAAGCTATCAGAAACAGTGATGTTGGAGGAGATTATACAAAACAAGTAACAGGAATGCTGAGAGAAAGTAAGATAGATGAAATGTTTGAGTATCTTGATGCAGTTGCAAACAGTGTGGGAAGCGTAAATTCAGAAGAAAAAGTGCGCAGTCTGATAAGTTACTTAAAAGCGAATCAAGAAGGCTTAATTCCGTATTTGAAAAGAGAATTAGAACTTCCGGAATTGCCGGAAGGACTTGTTTACAAGGGAATGGGGAATATTGAACATATTGTGTTTATTGCAGTAGCAAAACGAATGAAGGACAGGAGTGCAAGTTGGAGTCCGCAGGGCGGTCTGAAATTATGTAAATTGATTTGCTGTAAGATAAGCAATACTCTTTTGGGGACGATAGAAAATCTGACAACATTTGAAATACCCGAACATTTAAAGGAGAATACTTTAAAACCATTGCTCAGTGCAGCAAAGGCACCCAAAAAAGACGGTAAAGGTTATGAGGGGAAGCGTAGCTCCATGCCGTTTGCCGATTGTGCCGTGTCTAACGAAAGAAATGAAATCATAAACTGGCTTAGAGGCGGAGATCTAATCTCATATTTTTAGATTTTGAGCCGGAGGAAAAACAGTTGCAATAAAGCAGAAAGTAGTCACCGCGAAGCGGCTTGCCCTTGACGGTTGCAAGATAAAATGCTATAATTGGTTTAAAGACGGAAAGAATAATCTCATATTTTTGAGTTTCTCGCCGTCGGTGTGTTTGTGATAAGCATTTTATCGCAGTAACAGTCAAGGGGGACGGAAACAGCAATATTATCTTGGTTAAGTTGTTCAAAAATTAAAGTGAAAAATTTGCCAACTTTTACTTGACACAGTAAAGGCTTTGAACGCAAGGAAAAACGTAAAGGCACATTCTTTCTGAATGTAAAACTATGCGAATTTAAATAAAACATCCACCACATCTGCTGCAGACGTGTGGCAGATGTGGTGGATGTTTTGTTTTTGCGCTGACAAAAATTGTATTAT
>JAZUIT010000200.1:0-2429 GCA_045642385.1 Acutalibacteraceae bacterium | reverse complement strand
TGCACGCTTTGTTGTTCTGCCTGTACCACGGCATTTGTGACAGGGCTCTTTTATAATCTTACCCTTACCGCCGCAACGGGAACAGGGTCTTGTTGTGGACATAACTCCCAATGGTGTACGCTGTTGAACGGACACCCTGCCGCGACCGTTACAATCCGGACAGGTTTCGGGATGTGTACCCTCTTTTGCGCCGCTTCCCTGACAGACATCACAGACTTCGATCCTGTTTACCTCAATGGTGCGTTTGCAACCCTTTGCGGCTTCTTCAAAGGATATTGTAACTCTTTCCTGAATATCCTCGCCCCGTCTGGGAGCATTGGGGTTGGCAGACTGTCTGCCGCCGCCGAAAAAGCTTCCGAAAAGGTCGCCTAAATCAAAATCCATATCACCGCCGAAGCCTCCGAAACCGCCGCCGAACGGATTTCCGCCGCCTGTACCTGCACCGTAATTGGGGTCAACACCTGCGTGACCGAATTGGTCATAGCGGGCTTTTTTTGTGCTGTCGGAAAGAACCTCGTAGGCTTCGTTTGCTTCCTTAAATTTTTGCTCGGCTTCCTTGTCGCCGGGGTTTAAATCGGGGTGATACTGTTTTGCTTTTTTGTGATAAGCTTTTTTAATTTCGGCTTCGGTTGCATTTTTATCTATGCCCAAAACCTCATAATAATCTCTTTTTTCTGCCAAAATATTTAGCCCCTTTGTATTGTTTAAATAGGACAAAAGGACTGTAAAAGTTGAATTTTACAGTACCTTTAATCTGTTATCCAATGTTGAATGTGGAGTGTTGAGTGTGGAATGAGTTTTTGTTACAATGGGTGTGGGCTTTGCCCACCCTTAACTCCTAACTCCTCACTCCTAACTTCTCACTGAAAATATTATTTATTCTCGTCTTCAGGAGGAACATCCTGATAATCTGCTTCATAATAGCCGTTTTCATCGGGCTGACCTGCACCGGCTTCGCCTGTGGGCTGACCGCCTGCCGCCTGCTGCTGTGCGGCTTTTTCCTTGTATATACGCTCGGAAACCTTATAGAATACCGATGTCAATTCATCCTGTTTTGTTTTAATGAGGTTGATGTCCTCGCCCTTTAATGCTTCTTTAAGAGCATCAATACCTGCATTAAGCTCGGTTTTTTCGTCCTCAGAGAAGTTCTCGCCCTCTTCGGAAAGCATCTTTTCGCACTGGTAAACCATCTGGTCTGCACCGTTTCTTGTGTCAACATCTTCACGGCGTTTTTTGTCTTCCTCTGCGAACTGTTCGGCTTCCTTAACCGCCTTGTCAATATCATCCTTGGACATATTGGAGGAAGCTGTGATGGAGATTGACTGTTCCTTGTTTGTTCCCAAATCCTTAGCGGAAACATGAACGATACCGTTTGCATCTATATCGAATGTAACTTCAATCTGTGGAACACCGCGTCTTGCGGGCATAATGCCGTCAAGGTGGAATACGCCGAGAGTTTTGTTATCCTTTGCAAATTCACGCTCACCCTGGAGAACATGAACCTCAACTGAGGGCTGATTGTCAACTGCGGTTGAGAAAATCTGGCTCTTCTTAACGGGGATAGTTGTATTTCTTTCAATAATTTTCGTGTTGATACCGCCCATTGTTTCAATACCGAGTGAAAGGGGAGTAACATCAAGTAAGAGAAGACCCTTAACATCTCCGCCTAAAACACCTGCCTGTAATGAAGCACCGATAGCAACACATTCGTCGGGGTTGATGCCCTTGAAAGGCTCTTTGCCGATAAATTTCTGAACTGCTTCCTGAACTGCCGGGATTCTTGAAGAACCGCCGACCATAAGGATTTTATCAATTTCGGAATTTTGAAGTCCGGAATCTCTCATAGCCTGACGAACGGGACCCATTGTAGCTTCAACAAGGTCTGCTGTCATTTCGTTGAACTTTGCTCTTGAAAGAGTCATTTCAAGATGTTTGGGACCTGTTGCATCTGCTGTGATGAAGGGAAGGCTTATTGCGGATGTTGTAACACCGGAAAGCTCGATTTTAGCTTTTTCTGCGGCTTCCTTTAATCTCTGCATTGCCATTTTGTCGCCCTTTAAGTCAATGCCCTGTTCCTTCTTAAATTCTTCTGCGAGCCAGTCGATAATTCTCTGGTCGAAGTCGTCACCGCCCAAGTGGTTGTTACCTGCTGTTGCGAGAACCTCCTGAATACCGTCACCCATTTCAATGATGGATACATCAAATGTGCCGCCGCCCAAGTCATAAACCAAAACTTTCTGGTCGGTTTCCTTATCAATACCGTAAGCCAAAGCTGCGGCTGTGGGTTCGTTGATGATTCTCTTAACTTCAAGTCCTGCGATTTTACCTGCATCCTTTGTTGCCTGACGCTGTGAGTCGGTGAAGTATGCGGGAACGGTGATAACAGCTAAGTCGGAGGCCAAGCGGTCTTAGGAAGACAACTCTGCCTT
>JAZUIT010000199.1:0-3900 GCA_045642385.1 Acutalibacteraceae bacterium | reverse complement strand
ACATGGCTACGATCCGACTTAGTGCGTGAAATGGTAAATGGCGTTGACGGTTTGCTTTATATCAAAGCGTCCGAAGTGCATGTTTACTATGACGCAGCAAAAAACAGAATCCGTGCATCGTATGATGTTGTCGGATATGGTTTTTTGAGTGCAGACGAACGGTTTGATTATTCAGACGGTCGGTATACCAAAGCACGATTTGACTTTGAAAGTTATCGAGCGATACCATTATTTTTATCATCCGAAGCAAAGTCGTATTTTGAAAAATGCGGACTGTTTACGGAGAATGAGCTGAATAACACTGATTATTGGCTTTTTGGGGAATTGCAAAGCAGAGCCGGCATGAACAAGGATACAGGGCTATCACTTTATGAGAAAAAAGCCATTGCAATTCAGGAAGAATATCCCGTAGTAGATTTGAAACGATTGCCTGTTAGAAAAAGAGACTATCTAACAGTCAAGTTAAAGAAAAGTGACATGCTAAATGATAGATTTTATTATGATGTTACTTGTTTATCTTGCGGGAAACATTTTTCTCACATTTCACGCAATAAAGTGTTTTCCGGTAATCGAACGCTTACTTGCAAACACTGTCAAAAAGGTGATGAAGTGCTTGAAACAAACTGCTGTCATATGGATAACAACCTGTATCTTGAAAAAGTATCCGATACTGTTGTAGCACTGCGTTTTGTTCGGGTGTGGACTCGTGTAAGTAAAAACGGGAAATTGGACTTCACATATTCAGAAGTGGAAAGGATATATTTGAACCTTGAAAAGAACAGCAGTTGGAACTGCATTCATCTTTCAAATGCCGATGGTTCGTGGAAACTCAAGAAAAAGTTGGAACTTATAAATAATTGGCTAATTGAAACGGAGAATATTATTATTCTTCCGGGTGCAGATGATGTTCTGAAATATACCGGTTTCCCCGAATATATCAAAGAGCGAAAGAAAAGTTTTTCTTCATATGAAAAGACCGTTCACATTGATGAACTCTACCGCTA
This sequence comes from Acutalibacteraceae bacterium, assembly GCA_045642385.1. Lineage (GTDB taxonomy): Bacteria > Bacillota > Clostridia > Oscillospirales > Acutalibacteraceae > RGIG2945. Next base: position 2,896 of record JAZUIT010000199.1, on the reverse strand, counting down.
TCTTTATGCCTGTACCGTTACGGATTGTCTTGAAAAAATCATTAAGCTCGGGTGGCAGAGTATATGTAACAGTATTTCGTGGGATATATTTTACGATGACGGGTATCGGGTGGATATTGAAGCAGATTCTTTGACCGATGTTTTAGGTTTGCCGAAACGACTGATAAAGAAAATGGCTGAAATTAATAATCCCTCTATTGACGATTTGGGAAGGTTTCAGACATTCTACAGGATTGATAACGATGTTATGGTCGAAGATATTGATTGGTGTAAAGAGTATGTTGTTTCGCCTAAAGATATCGGTGATATTACGGAATTTCTTGGAATCAATGTCCATCAGGCGTGTGAGTATCTTGAACGTGTGCGTGTAAGCCAATGCTATGATCCCAAAGCCGCAATTATCGAATGGTTTGACTATCTGAATGCCTCAAAGAATATTGAAGCCGATTTAAGCGATAAAACCGTTCGCTATCCTTCGAGTCTTAAACGGGAGCATGATAAAGCAACTTTCAAATTCAAGATTGTTCAGGATGAAAAGAAGGAAGAGATATTCCAATCGATCTGTCAGGATTACGGTAAGAAGTTTTCTTATGAAGATGATTCTTTTATGATTACTACGCCGAAATCCATGCAGGATCTGTTTGAGGAAGGCAGACGCCTTAACCATTGTGTCGGCACTTATGCGGACAGAGTTTGCGAAGGGAAAACCTGTATATGTTTTTTGCGTAGAAAGATTGAGCCGGAAAAACCGTATTTTACGATTGAGGTCAGCCCGTCTGAATACAGAGTAAGGCAAATACACGGTCTTTCCAACCGATTAGTTGACAAACGCAGGGAAAACGATCTTTATCTTTTCTTAAAACGCTGGGCAAAACAAAAGAAAATTAATATTTCTGTTATGTAACAAAAATGATGGGCGATTCTTTTTAGAGTCGCCTTCATTCTTTCTTGAAATCTAAAAACCACCTTCTGTAACTTGTAGTTGCTCAAAATTATATTAATGAAGGAGAGGTTATAATGCTTTGGAAACAGAGGAAACGGTCAGAATATTATGATTTGTTCAGGGAAAACGGATACGGTAAATTAACGGCAATTGCACTTTGTAACGCCGGAGTTACCAATCTGAATGATGCATGGGATTTTTTGCACGGTGATGAGCTGATAAGTCCGAGCAAAATCCGAAACATTGACAAGGCAACGGATATTATCTGGAATCATATCATTGAACATCACAAAATCTGTGTGTTCGGCGACTATGATGCGGACGGTATCACGGCTTCGGCAATTATGTTTCTTGCACTCAAAAAATTGGGAGCAAATGTTGTTGTTCGGTTGCCTGACAGAATTGAGGAAGGCTACGGTATCAGCAGAAAAGCGATAGAGGAACAACTTGAACTCGGTGTTGAACTGTTTATCACGGTGGATAACGGCATTAAAGCAGTAGAAGAAACAGCATACATACGGGAACAAGGTTGCGAAATCGTTATTCTCGATCACCACGAACCGGGAGAGGTTCTTCCGGATGCAAATGCTTTGATTGACTTGCACATTCCGGGTGAAACATATCCGTTTATTGAACTGACGGGTTCGGGACTTGCATGGAAAGTAGCACACTATATGCTCGAAATGATTGATGAACACGATTTTGCTCTTTCGCTTGTTGACCTTGCGGCAATCGGTACCATCGGAGATGTTGCACCTCTTGTCGGAGAAAACCGAGTGATTGTCAAACGGGCATTAAAGCGAATGAAGGAATGCACTTACAACAGACCGGGTATTAAAGCGTTGATGAATGATCTGTCAAACATCACTGCAACGGATATTGCCTTTTCATTGGCACCGTGCCTTAATGCTTCCGGTCGGCTTAAATCAAGAGGTGCTGAACTTCCTTTGATTTTCCTGCTTGAAACGGACGAATCAATGGCAAGTCAACTCGCAACACTACTCAGAAAGGAAAACGATAAACGAAAAGAAATTCAAGCTGTATGCTATGAGAAAATCAAAGGAGCCGCAGAAAAGCAAATTGCTGACGGTAACAAGGTTATCGTACTTTGCGATGAAACAACGCAGTCGGGAATTGTCGGATTATTAGCAGGAAAATTGGCAGAAGATTATCACAGACCTGCTATTGTATTCTGTCCGAAGACAGATATATCCGGCAATACGATATGGACCGGCAGTGCCCGTTCTATTGAAGGATTTCATATCTTGAATGCTATTGACGAATGCAAAGAATATTTGCTCGGCTTCGGCGGACATAGTTTAGCAGCCGGTATGTCAATGGAACCGTCAAAGGAAAAACTTCAGGCATTCTGCAAAGCGATTAACGAACTTGCCGCAGTTATTCCGGATGAACAACTTGTTGCAAGCGGTCTTTGGGATATTGAGGTTGAACAAGATGAAATTGCAAAACTTGTTGATGAAGCAGAAGCTCTTGAACCGCATGGGGCTTTCGCACCAAAACCGGTTGTTAAAACGAGAGTGACCTTAAACGACAAAGGAAGGCATATGTTCTTTGGGAAGAATAAAGAGCACTTAAGATTGTTTGCGGATGATTTTCATGTTAAAGGGTTCTTTTTAGCAGACAAATACATTGCAAATCAATTGCCTGTTTCTGTTATGTGTTACGGTAATGTTGGTTATAACCATTTTGCCGGGCGTTGTGATAAAGAACTATTTTTGCTTGACTTTGAAGCTTGAATTAAAAAAACTGAATACGGAGGTGAGGCGGCATGGCCCGTGCAACAAACACAAAGCAAATCGCTGTTTTTAAAACACGCAAAGGATTGCTTGAGTTTATGGATGATACGAAGTATACAAGCGAAGCCATGGCATGGCCTCATACTTATGTATCTCGAATTCGAATCAATGCAAAGGACTACAGTAAAGGTGTCGG
>JAZUIT010000198.1:0-6162 GCA_045642385.1 Acutalibacteraceae bacterium | reverse complement strand
GACGGCACAACAGAGGAAATCGTTAATGCCGAAAACTTCTACCTGCTTGAGATGAAACTGAAAACCGTGAGCAACTATGATCAGCTTTGGCACTTCTTAAAGTCTTGTGAAGACTGCGGGTATTATGTGACGGTTGACCATATTGCGATATCTGATGATAAATCACAGGGACAGCGGCTTGAAGGTGAAGTTCAGGTTAACTTCTATTCAATCGTAAGCGGTGATATGGCAGCAAAAGCCGGTAAAGGGGTACAGTAATGAAACTATCCTTAAACCGTCTTGAAGATATGCTCCTCAGCCAAGGGTCAATCACGAAGGAGCAGCACAAGATTATAAGAGATTATATTATCCAAAACAAAGTCAGCAGCACGGTGGCAATTACTCAATTAAAAATCATGGATATCAACAGCATTTACCGTGCAATTGCAAAAGCATTAAATGTTGAGTTTGTTCCGATAGGCGACAAATTCAGGAGTTTGAACGAGGAAACCATTGCATTATTGTCCGAAAACATTTGCAAATTGTACTCCGTTCTTCCTTGGGAGCTTAACGGCAATGAACTTAAGCTTTTAATAGAAAACCCGCAAGACACCGTAGCAATCAAAGAGGTCCAGGATTGGACAGGCAAAAAGGTCATTCCCGTAATGGCCGTAGGCAAGCAGCTCAAGTACATTATTAACACTTACTTTGAGAAAAAGAACCGTAATGACAGATTACAATCTCTTGCAAAGCAGGGAATTGAAACCTTGAATGCGGTTAACACATCTGAAACCACCACCGACGGGATCGGTCCAATGGTTGAATTTATTAACATGATTCTTGAGCAAGCGGCTATCGATAAAGCATCCGATATTCATATCAAACCGAACGAAAAGGATGTCCGAATCAGAATGAGAATTGACGGTGAGCTTCGGGAGATCACAAGGGTTCCCATAAGCAGTCTTACCACGATTATTTCGCGTATCAAGGTTCTGTCCAATCTTGATATTGCCGAAAAGCGTGTTCCGCAAGACGGAGCATTTACCTACAAAGGTAAAACCTGCTTCTTGGAGTTGCGTGTTTCCATTCTTCCGTCCTTGTTTGGGGAAGCATGTGTAATGCGTGTAATCGACAAGAGGGGAATTGACTATGATTTTTCGAAGCTTGGCATGTCAGAAGAAGATGAGCAGATTTTCAGAAAAATGATTAACCGACCTGACGGATTGGTACTCGTAACCGGTCCTACCGGATCAGGTAAATCCACAACACTTTACACTGCTCTCAAAGAACTGAATCAGCCGTCCGTCAATATCATTACAGTTGAAGACCCTGTCGAATCACCCGTCAACGACATCAATCAGGTACAGGTCAATCCAAAAGTCGGTCTGGACTTTTCTGCGGCACTTCGGTCTATACTGCGACATGACCCCGATATCATCTTCATCGGAGAAATCCGTGACAGCGAAACAGCACAAATTGCAGTTAGATCTTCGATTACCGGTCACTTGGTTTTATCCACCTTGCATACGAACGATGCAATATCCGCCGTTATGCGACTGAGCGATATGGGAATCGAAAAGTATATGGTTACCTCTGCGTTAACCGGCGTTGTAGCCCAACGTCTGCTTAAAAGGGTTTGTCCGGAATGCAGCAGGGAACACATTATCACCGAAGAAGAAGCCGAAATGACGGGATTACCGGTTGGTACGGTAACAAAAGTCGGTCGTGGCTGTTTAAGCTGCGGCAACACCGGTTACGCCGGTCGTATCGCTATCTATGAGTTTGTCCTTGTTACAAAAGAATTGAGGAAAGCCATTATCAGCGGTGCTACACAAGATGAATTGCTTCAAATAGCCAAAGGACAAGGAATGATCAGCTTAAAAGACAGCTGTAAAGACCTTTTACTTAACGGCATCACCAGTGTCAAAGAAGCAGTTCGTATTATCTATGCAAAGGAGTAGCAGCCTATGAGCAATACTTTTGACAGATTAATAAATATCTGCTTTTCTCAAAAAGCTACCGATGTTCATTTGAGTGTCGGTCAGCATCCGATTTGCCGTATCAACGGTAATTTGGTTCGCTTAGAACGTCTCGGATTTTTAAGTGATTCGGATGTTCGGTCGTTTATCGAAGCGACTGTGCCGAATGACAAGAAAGACGAGATGGAAATCAACAAGCAGGTCGATTATGCCTATCAAACGGATGAAGGCCTGCGATTGAGGTGCAATGCATTTTTACAGCAAGAAACACACGCTATGGCTGTTCGTATTCTGAACAATACCGAATGCACAATCGCTGCTCTCGGATTGCCGGATATTCTTTATACGATTTGTGATGCACACTCCGGTCTTGTATTGGTTACAGGTCCTACCGGCTCGGGTAAATCCACCACCCTTGCCGCAATGATTAATCATATCAATGAGAATCGTTCCTGTCATATTCTGACGATAGAAGACCCGATTGAGTATAAGCATAAATCGAAAAAGGCTTTGGTTAATCAAAGAGAAGTCGGTTCTGATGCAATCAGTTATGCCGAAGCACTGAAAAGTGCCCTTCGTGAAGATCCTGATGTAATTCTGATAGGCGAGATGCGTGATCTTGAAAGTATATCCATTGCGGTTACCGCCGCAGAAACCGGACACTTAGTATTCGGAACCCTGCACACATTAGGTGCCGCACAGACGATAGACCGTTTGATTGACGTCTTCCCACCGAGTCAGCAACAGCAGATCCGTGTTCAGATTTCGGGAGCACTCAGAGCAGTTATCTCCCAAAAACTCGTTCAGCGAAGCGATGTTACGGGCAGAATTCCCGTAAACGAAATTATGCTGATAAATGATGCCATCGCAAATAACATTCGTGAAGCCAAAACTGCTGCAATCACCAATGCGATTGCTACCGGTTCAAAATCCGGTATGGTTAGCTTCGAATTATCACTTTACGGACTTGTGAAAAAAGGAATCATATCGAAAGAGAAAGCTTTCGAAGTTGCAAACGATAAGAGTACACTTACCAGTCTGTTTAACTCTTGATTTGATTCTTATTCTCGTATTGCTGGGCAGTCTGTATCTTCGCTTGACGGAGACAACAGATTCAGCTAAGGACTTTTTGTCTTACGGAATCGTATGGATTACGGAATAACGAACTTCCTGTCAATTAAAATCTTTTGAAAGCTCAAACAAAGCCTTAAATTTGCCAACTGCATAGTGCTGATTGCGTTTAAGACTTGAGACGGACAGTTGATTTTTTGACTTGTATGTTAGCGTTTGCCCCAGAGAAATACGGTTTTGCTGATATGTTGGGCCAGCCGGTGTCAGCGACTATATCTGAAAATCCACGGTTATTTAATCTGGTCTTAGGAGGATTTTATGTTTAAGTATTACGCAAAAAACAAAAACGGCGAGGTCGTTAAAGGAGAACTCGATGTTCCGAGTCGTGAAAAAGCTTCTCAAATGGTAAGCTCGATGGGATTATATCTTGTCAGCCTTGAGGAAAGCAAAGGTTCAATGTTCAAGTTGCCGAAAAAGGTAGGCAAAAAGCAGATCTGCATCATGCTTCGGCAGATGTCGTCAATGATCAATGCTGCAATACCGATTCCGGTTGTTCTTGGCATTCTACGAGATGACGAAAAAAACAAAACTCTTAAGGAAATGCTTACACATCTCCATAAAGAGGTTCTTGACGGTACACCGCTTTCATCTGCTATGGCGGAATACCCTAAATATTTTACGCCCTTTATTACCAATATGATTGAAATGGGCGAAACAAACGGCAGATTGGACATCGCATTTGACCGAATTGCGACTGTCACGGAAAAAGAGGTAAAGGTATCAGGCAAAGCAAAATCCGCATTGATTTATCCAGCGTTATTATCCTTGCTTGCTGTCGGTATCACTATCTTTCTATCGGTCAAGGTTGTTCCGACGTTTTCGGAAATCTTTCTTGAATTCGGCGGAGATCTACCGACCATCACAAAAATCATGGTCGCTTTCTCTGATTTTATTCAGGGATATTGGTATTTGTTGATTTTAGGAATTGTCGGTCTTGTTGTAGGTATCAGACTGCTCTGGAAAAACCGCAACACCAGAAAATATATGGAACGAATACTGCGTAAAGTTCCCATATACAAAGGAATCAGCAATGCAAAAATAATGGGCAAGTATGCCCGTGTTGTATCTTCAATGCTTGACAGCGGAGTATCGGTAATCAAAACACTTACGATAACCAAAGGAACCCTCGGAAATGTTGATTTCGAGGATAGTTTTGATACGGTTATTGCCGATGTAAAAACCGGTGTCCCGATTTATCATGCAATTGAAAGCACACAGCTTTTTACACCACTCGCAGTATCGATGACCAAAATCGGCGAAGAATCAGGCAAAATCGGAGAACTGCTCAATAATACGGCAGAATTCTACGAAGAAGAAACAGAACGAAAAATAGCAGCCGCATTAACATTTATCGAGCCGGCAATGACCATCATTCTCGGTGTTGTTGTGGCTTTTATCGTTGCGTCTATAATTCTTCCAATGTTTGATATGTATTCGATTATCGGTTAAGGAGAAGCATATGAAGAAAAATGGATTTACACTGACTGAACTTCTTGTCGTTTTGGCAATTCTTGCAATACTTGCGGCAGTCTTGGTTCCGACATTATCTTCAGTGAATAAAAAGGCCAATAAGACAGCCGACCAAACAACAGCGGAATCCATTGACACATGCATCTATGAATGGATGACAACTGAATACAACAGCAATGCTCTGAACAAAGAAAATCTTTATAACAATGAAGACATCAGCTCGTTAGGTCTCGGTTTCATCGGCGGTGATTCGGAAAATATGTATTGCTATAACTATGCCGGAACTGAACAGTTGCCCGGCGTTGAACTGACAAACGAATTGCAGATACGACATTCGGTAATAACGGCAATTAAGGCAGTTTCAGGCACACATATCCGTGTCGAAGACGGTGAACAGTTTATTGACGGGCCTAAAAGCGGTCCGGAATACGGGTTCAAGTATTACTACAAAATCGGTAAGGTTAACACCGAAAAAGTTGATTCAACAGAAAGTGAACTCGGCAGCGATGAAGTGTATAACTACTTCATTTGGCTTGACCGTGACGGCGGATGCATTGACACGAATACTGTTCCGAAAAAGGACAAAGAAGACCAATATTCGTACATTTGGGTAGGGAATTACTGTGCTTTTAATTTCAACTTCGGTACAAGGGATATTTCTGCAATTTCCATTGAGATTTCCCAAGCCGGTTCGCAAAAGCACACCTTTTCAGGGGTATCCCAAACGCCTGCAATCTTTAAGAACGGTAAATATGATGTCCGTTGCTATTACTACGGCGATTTAATCTATGAAAATCTTGATCTGAATATCAATCAGTCGTTTTCAGCAACCGTAAATTAAAAAAGCAGAGTGTAAGTACACCCTGCAATTTGTCAGGCACAGGCAGAAAATCCTGCCGAAGTCCCTGTAATTATGAAATTTACTTTGTGAAAGCCTTTTGCAGCATACTGATCAATCAGCCAAAAACATTTTGATACCCAATTGCTTTCAGTTTTTTGAATTTGGTCATCCCAAGCGGGAGCACCATCAAACTTTGTGATACTCAATGACGGGTTTGAAGCAGTATATCCGTTTTCAACAGTTGTGTTTACTAATCCTTTATATCGGATGTATTCGCATAACAAATTGTTGATGTCATTATACGGATTGCCCGGAGCGTCTATTGAGAGCCGTATCGAATCAGATGCTTTATTTGAATAAACGGTCACACTTCCGGTATCGTACTGACCTTTGGATTTTACCTTTACGGTAAGTGTATTTCCGGAAAGACTGCACGATAAATTATCTGAGTTCTCAATTTTTACGGTTTTAAAGCTGTCAGCAGGGGAGCAGGATACTTTGAATACAAGCGTGTCATTAACCTGGCAGCGTGTTCCTGAGTAAAGAATCGAATAAATCGGTTTATCCTTCACATACGGTAATGGTTCATTACCGCTGACACATTCTGCGAAAGAAAGTTTGATTTCTTTTGCCTCATTATTATTACTTACTTCCGATTGTTTTGGGTTGTTATCAGTTGTGGTTTGAGTTGTTGCGGAAGTTTCAGACTTCTTTGAAACAGGCGGGTTCTCGGAAAGTTCCTTCGAACTCGTTGTATCTGCC
>JAZUIT010000197.1:0-8024 GCA_045642385.1 Acutalibacteraceae bacterium | reverse complement strand
GGAATTGAAGCAGGTAAAAAATAACTCGGATTATGTGGAATTAGGTACATCAAATATTAACGGTGTAATTTTCAATTCCATGACAGACAACAATTATTTTTACGAGAATTATTTTAAAGGCATAAATAAATTTATTTCAATGACAAATAAAAAGCTTTGCGGAAACCGTGAGGATTCTGTGATGTATTGGGATGAGCTTTGTTCGCTGGGATTTAATATGTTTGAAACCTCAAAGCCGGATGAATTTATGCAGTATAAAAAACATTCCGAAGTTTTATTTTCAAAGCTTGAAAAAGAATGTAAAAAAGCGGAAAAAATATCAACGGAAAAATATTCAACAGAATCAAAAACGGCATTGGAAAAATCGTTGAAAAACTGTAATGAATTAATTTCAAAAAATATTATGTCAATTAACAGTCTTGACCTGGCATTGACGCAGTTGAAAAATGCAGAAAAAAATCTTACAAAAAGTAACGGTCACGAAAAGGGCGAGTGGAATTTTTCAACGGGCAGAATAATAACAGCCATAAGTATATTGATTTTATTTATTGTTGTTCAATTGTATTTTTACGGCAAAAGAAAGAAGGCGGACAAATGAATTATTCAGGTGAATTTTGCCCTGTATGCGGCAAAGCTTTTCTTGAAGATGAAGATATAGTTGTGTGTCCCGAATGTGGCACACCGCAACATAGAAAGTGCTGGGAAGAAAACGGAAAGTGTGTAAACAGCCATGTTCACGGTGAGTTTTCGTGGCAGCCCTCAACCGAACCGGTTAAGGAGCAAGCAGAGGAAAAAAATACGGACGAAAAAATCTGTCCGAGATGTTCCGAAACAAATTCTCCCGATGCAAAATTCTGTGACAAATGCGGATTTCCTCTGTCCGCCGGTAATTTTAATTTTAATATGAATACTCAGCTCCCTCCGATTTATTTCGAGGGTGAACCCGTCAATTATGATGATGAAATTGACGGCTGTAAAATTTCCGAAATTGCAAAATATGTAAGGCTCAATTATGTGAAATATATTCAAAAATTTTTAAAGGTTGCAAAGAAAAAATTAACCTTTAACTGGGCGGCATTTTTCTTCAATCCCTTCTGGTATTTTTTCAGAAAGCTTTATTATGTCGGCGGAATTTTTTTGGGAATAGAATTGGCGGTTACTTTGGTAACTTCAATTCTTATGACAAAGTTGGGACTTAACAGCTTTATTGAAAGCTTCACTCAGCTTTACAACAGTGCCGCTTCAACTGCTGAGTTACAGGCATTTTTGCAAACAGCACAACCTGCCGCCACCAAAATATTGTTGGTGTCACTTATCGGTATAATTCCGAAAATAATTTCGGGATTTATTGCGGACAGAGTTTATAAAAAAAGCACGGTAAAAACTTTGAAATTTTTACAAAATCCTGCCGAAATTCAAAGCACAAAATTTAAAATAGTTTCCACCGGCGGTGTATCAATTCTGTCGGGACTTATAAGTGCATTGGCATTATCAATGATTACAGAATTATTAAATTTATTATAAAAGAGGAGCGTTTATTATGAAAGTCAGAAAAGCTATAATCCCCGCCGCAGGTTTGGGTACAAGAGTTTTACCTGCATCAAAGGCAGTACCGAAAGAAATGCTCAATATTGTGGACAAGCCGGCTATTCAGTACATTGTTGAGGAAGCCGCCGCCGCAGGAATTGAGGATATTTTAATCATCACGAACCGTGGTAAGGGTGCTATCGAGGACCACTTTGACCACAGCTTTGAATTGGAAGCAAATCTCAAAAACAATCCCAAGAAAAAATCTCTCTATGAAGATGTTCTCGCTTGTTCAAATATTGCAAATATTTATTTCCTGCGTCAAAAAGAAACAAAAGGTTTAGGTCACGCAATTATGTGTGCTAAAAATTTTGTAGGTGACGAGCCTGTCGCAATTCTTTACGGTGACGACGTTATTATCAATAACGATTATCCTGTTGTAAAACAGCTTACCGACATTTACGAAAAAACCGGTAAAGGCGTTGTAGGTGTTAAGGAAGTTCCCCGTGAGGATGTTCCCAAATACTGCACACTTGATGTTACACATCACGAGGACAAACCCGAACTTATGGATGTACATAACATTATTGAAAAACCCACATTAGAGCAGATTTTATCCTGTTATTCAATTCTCGGCAGAGTTGTTGCACCTCCTCAGATTTTTGATTATCTTGCAGAAGACCTTGCAAATACTCCCGAGGGTGAAGAGCTTTATTTCACCGATACTCTTACAAGATTGGGTAAAGAGGGCAACCTACTTGCACTTGATTTTGACGGTATCCGCTACGATATGGGTAACAAGTTGGGTATTATGAAAGCCAACTGCGAGGTTGCTTTAAATCACCCTGAAATCGGTGATGATTTCAAAGCATATCTCAAAGAGCTTGTAAAGAATATATGACAAAAAAAGACCGTGCATTAAAGGCAGTCGGGGCATTGAAGCAGCAATACCCCGATGCCCTTTGTTCTTTAAATTACACCAAACCGCACGAATTACTTATAGCCACAATGCTGTCGGCACAATGCACCGACGCAAGGGTTAATTTAGTTACGCCTGAGCTATTTGATAAGTATAAAAGTATTGAGGAATTTGCAGAAGCAGATGTTTCTGATGTTGCAGATTTAATTCATTCCTGCGGTTTTTATAAAACAAAATCACAAAATATTGTGTCAGCCGCAATAAAGCTCCGTGATGAATTTAATTGCCAAGTTCCCGACACCATAGAACAGCTTATCACCCTGCCCGGTGTGGGAAGAAAAACGGCAAATTTAATCTGCGGAGATATTTATAATAAGCCTGCGGTTGTTGCCGATACCCATTTAATAAGAATTACAAATCTTTTGGGATTGGTAGATACAAAAGACCCCAAGGCGGTGGAATTGCAGTTAAAAAAGCTTTTGCCGCCGGAGGAAAGTAATGACTTTTGCCACCGTGCAGTATTACACGGCAGAGCAGTTTGTATTGCCAACAGACCCAAATGCGATATTTGTTGTATGAAAGAATTTTGCAAATCACGGAAAGGTGATAAATAAATGAGTAGTAAAAGCAAGCTGAATTACGGCAGAACAGTTTTAATCGGCTTCGGGTTTATGGGCTGTATGCTTATGTGGTCGGTCTATAATTCCTATGTTCCGGTTATTTTAAGAGGAAAGCTTACGGAAATTTTTAACAATGGTTTTCTCGATGACAAAGCTTGGCTCAGTTGGGTTTCGGTTGCATTAATTGTCAACGCAATAATGACTATTGACAATGTTTTCGGCGTAATTTTTCAACCGTATTTCGGTAAAAGAAGCGACAAAACTCATTCAAAGTTAGGAAAAAGACTGCCGTATATAGTAAGCTGTATGCCCTTTTGTGCAGTTGCTTTTTCATTGATTCCCGTTTCAGCTACGGTAAAATCCGCATCATTAAGTATATTGCTTATGATGAGTGTTATCATCTTATTTAATCTGCTTATGTCCGTATGGCGCTCCCCTGTGGTTTCCATGATGCCTGACTTTACTCCCTCTGAATTGCAGTCGGATGCCAATGCCGTAATAAATATTATGGCAGGTATCGGTCAGATGATAGGCTTTGTTATCGGTTCACTTGCCGCCGCAATTACGGGAATATTGGGTTTTACACAAATAAGCTATGCTTTGAAATCAAAAACAAATGATTTAGGTCAGCTTATCGACGATGCGGGAAATCTGATTTTAAAAAACGGCGAGCCTCAGACCGTAAATTATACTCCCATATTTATTACCACCGCAATTATTGCAGTTATTTGCATTGTAATATTATTTATTTTTTATCAAAAAAATAAGCAGTACGATTTATCCGCAAATGTTACCATAACCGAAACGGATAAAAAAGAAAAAAAGGTAAAAATAAAAAATCTCCCTATTTCAAAGGAAGAAAAAAAGAGTCTTGTAATTATGCTTGTTGCTCTTTTTATGATAAATAACGCAACGGAAGCAATTATACCGAACTTTACAAATTTTGCAAACTTAACATTAAAGGTTGCGCCCGTTTATTCAACCCTTATGATGGCGGCATTTGCCGTATCGCTTGCACTTTTCGGTGTTCCGGCAGGTGCTTTGGGCAGAAAATTGGGCAGAAAGAAAACCATTATATTAGGCTTAATTGTTATAGTTGCAATGTTTGCGGTTTATCTTACGGTATCACAGTTAGCACCGGCAAATCCTGACGGAAGCGTGAATAAATTAACCTGGATAACCCTTTGGGTAGCATTAATTATCGGCGGTGCGGCAGTCGGCTGTATCAATATAAATACCTTACCGCTTGTGCTGTCAATCGGCGGCAGAGAATTTGTGGGAACATTTACAGGCTATTATTACACCGCAACATTTTCCGCGGCTGTTACGGGTCCTATTCTCTGCGGACTTTTAATAGGCTTGTTCAATGAGGATTACAATTATATGTTCCTGTTCTGTGCAATTATGTTTGCGCTGGGACTTGCAATAATCAGCCGTGTTAAGCACGGAGAAGTGTCACGGGAAGTAACGGAGGAGCTTTAAAATGATTGGTTATATAATTCTTGGAATAATTGCTGTTTTGCTGTCGGTAATTCTCATAAAAGCCGCTTTTTTTAAGTACAAACCCGAAGAAATCGAAAAGCTTGAGGACGAGCATATTGACAGCGAAAAAGCCTTAAAGCATTTATCGGAAGCAATTTCAATAAAAACAATTTCCGTTGACGGTGATGACGGAGATTATACGGAATTTTATAAATTTCACGAATTTTTGGAGCGTTCGTATCCGCTTGTACATAAAACAATGACAAAAGAAGTTGTCGGCAGCGCTTCACTCCTTTTTTACTGGGAGGGCAAAAATCCCGAGCTTAACCCCATTGCTTTAATGTCACACATGGATGTTGTTCCCGTTGAAGCAGGAACAGAAAAAGACTGGAAAGAAGACCCGTTCGGCGGTAAAATTGACAAGGAATTTATCTGGGGACGAGGTTCTCTCGATATGAAAAACCACCTTATCGCCGTTATGGAAAGTCTTGAAGCCTTAATTGAGGACGGTTATCAGCCCGACAGAGGTGTTTATGTCTGCTTCGGTCAGGACGAGGAAATTTCAATCGGTGAACAGCGAGGTGCGGCAAGAATTGCAAAAACGCTCAGGGAAAGAGGCGTACGCCTTGACTGTATAATTGACGAGGGCGGTACACTTATTCCCATTAATGTTGCCGGAATACACACCACATTTGCCACAGTAGGTGCAAGCGAAAAGGGTTATGCAGATTATAAAATCACCGTAAACGATGCCGGCGGACATTCCTCCACACCCTCAAAGCACACCGCAATAGGTAAATTAGGTAAGATTATTAACAGACTTGACAACCACCAAAGCAGGGCGAAGCTTTTGCCCGTTACAAAAGAGTTTATGGTAAGAGCCGGTAAGGCTTTGCCGTATTGGGCAAGAATAATTGTGGGCAACCTGTGGTTCTTCAAGCCTTTGATTATGCTTATTATGAAAAATATCCCCACAACTGCCACACTGGTTCGCACAACTCAGGCAGCTACAATGTGCGAGGGTTCACCCGTTCCGAATGTTATGCCGCAAAATGCAAGTGCAGTTGTAAATTGCAGAATTTTGCCCGGTGAAAGTACCGAAACCACAACAGCACATCTGAAAAAAGCCTGCGGCAAAAATGCAAGTGTTGAGCTTATAGGTTTTTCAAAGGAACCTGCCCCCGTATCTCCCACAAACTCTCGGGCGTATCTTACCATTGAAAAGCTTTGCAAGCAAATTGACCCTAAGGCGGTGGCTGTACCGTTTCTCGTAATGGGTTGTACCGACACCTGTTATTACGAAAGCATTTGTGATACAATTTTTCGTTTTACTCCCTTTGTTGTTACTCCGGAATTGCTTCATACAATGCACGGCACAAATGAAAGATTACCCGTTGACTCTATGGGTCCCGCTGTGGCATTTTTTAAGAGATATGTTAAGACTTTGACGAAGGATTAATCAGTGGTTAGTCGTTAGAAATTTGTTATTGCGAGCATAAGCGTGGCAATCCATTTATTTAGTGAGGAGTTAGGAATTAGGAGTTTGGAGTTGATGGCGGGCAAAGCCCGCACCCATCATAATTGTTTTATCAAAGTTACTGATAATTTTTAATCCCTTGCCACTAATTCTGTCACTGCGAGGAACGAAGTTCCGTGGCAGTCCATTAGACTATGTGCAAGTACAATGTGGATTGCCACACCGTTTCACGGTTCGCAATGACAAGTAATAATATTAACTGTCAAACACCCGCCATTAATTACACATTGCACATTGCTAATTGCACATTATAAGGAGATGTTCTGATGCTGGATGGATATAAAAAATATATTCCGTTTAAGCCGGTAAATATTAAAAACAGACAGTGGCCGTCAAAGGTCATTGACCACGCACCTATATGGTGCAGTGTGGATTTAAGGGACGGAAATCAATCGCTTATTGACCCGATGAATTTGGAAGAAAAGCTGGAAATGTTCCGTACCCTCGTTGATATCGGCATAAAGGAAATTGAAATAGGCTTTCCCTCTGCTTCCGAAACGGAATATACCATTTTGCGTACACTTATCGAAAAAAATCTCATACCGGATAATGTGACACTTCAAGTGCTGGTTCAGGCTCGTGAGCATCTTATTGATAAAACATTTGAGTCAATTAAAGGTGCAAAAAATGTTATTATTCATCTGTACAACGCAACCTCAACTAAGCACAGAAAAATCGTTTTCAAAAAAGATATTGACGGTATAATTGATATTGCTGTAAACGGCGCAAAAATGATTCGTGAAAGAGCGGAAAAGTTAAGACGGGAAGAAGATATTAATATCCGCTTCGAATATTCTCCCGAAGGCTTTTCCGAAACAGAAAGTGACTATTCGGTAAAAATCTGTAATGCCGTTATTGAAGAATGGCTGAATTTTTCGGACGAGAAAATTATTGTAAATCTTCCTGCCACCGTTGAATCAAGTACACCAAACGGCTATGCTGACCAGGTTGAATTGTTCTGTTCACAGCTCAAAAACCGTGATAAATGTATAATCAGCCTGCATCCTCACAATGACAGAGGTACGGCGGTTGCCACTGCGGAATTAGGTCTTTTAGCCGGAGCAGAGAGAATCGAAGGTACACTTTTCGGCAACGGTGAAAGAACGGGAAATGTTGACATCGTAACCTTGGCTTTAAATATGTACACTCAGGCAATTGACCCGAAGCTTGATTTTTCCGATATAAATAAAATTCGTGATGTATACGAAAGAACCACCAAAATGCACATTGACGAGCGACATCCTTATGTGGGCGATTTGGTGTTTACCGCTTTTTCCGGTTCACATCAGGATGCAATCAGCAAGGGACACGAATATATGAAAAATAACAACAGTCCCTACTGGGAAGTCCCCTATTTGCCCATCGACCCTGCGGATTTAGGCAGAGAATATGAGCCTATTATTAGAATTAACAGCCAGTCCGGCAAGGGCGGTGCCGCATTTATTATGGCACAGACATTCGGTTATAATATGCCCAAGGCTATGCATCCGGAATTCGGCAAAATGGTTAAAGCATATTGTGACAAAACGGGTAAGGAAATCAGTCCGCAAGAGGTTTTCTCAATTTTTGAAAAGGAATATATTAATATTTCCGGTCCCTACTCCCTGCTTTCCCATAAATTAAGTGAGGAAAACGAACTTAACGACAAATCACCCAAGGTCAAATTCAGCGGTACATTACAGAAAGATAATGATACCACGGAAATTGAGGGTATCGGTAACGGTCCTATTGATGCGTTCTTCAATGCAGTTTCAAAGGTTGGAATTGTAGGGTACAAATTTGTTGACTACTCCGAACACGCCGTTTCGTTCGGTTCAGATGCAAAGGCTGTTTCTTATATTCACCTTATAGCACCCAACGGAAAAAATTATTTCGGCGTAGGCATTTCCCACAACATCAACTATGCTTCAATCCGGGGTGTGCTTTGTGCCATTAACCG
>JAZUIT010000196.1:0-5270 GCA_045642385.1 Acutalibacteraceae bacterium | reverse complement strand
CACCTCTCCAGAAAAAAATGGCAGAGCTTTCAACATTCCTCACAAAGCTTGTTATCGGAATTTGTATTGTTGTTTTTGCGGTCGGACTTATAGAGGGTATCGTGCTTTCAGTTAAGAACGGTGATCCTTTCACATTTAAGCTTTTAGGTAATACTACACTTTCTACCTTCATTGCCGCTATTGCCTTGGCAGTTGCTGCTATTCCGGAAGGTTTGCCGGCAGTTGTTACAATCATTCTTTCAATCGGCGTTACGGCTATGAGCAAGCGTCAGGCACTTATCAGAAAGCTTACGGCGGTTGAAACTCTCGGTTGTACGCAGATTATCTGTTCCGATAAAACAGGTACACTTACACAAAACAAGATGACTGTTGTTGATGAATTTACCGACAACAAGGAATTGCTTGCAAAAGCAATGGCACTTTGCTCCGATGCGGAGATTAAACCCGGTGAAGAAAACTCAGTAGGTGAGCCTACCGAATGTGCTCTTGTAAATTATGCAAACAGTTTGGGTATGCCCAAATATGAATTAACGGAAAAATATCCCCGTATAGGTGAAGCTCCCTTCGATTCAGGCAGAAAGATGATGTCTACCGTTCACAATATTGACGGTAAAATTGTTCAGTATACAAAGGGTGCTCCCGATGTGCTTCTTAATCGCTGCACAGGTTACCTCAAAGACGGTAAAGTTATTCCTATAACCGAAGAACTTAAAGCCGAAATCGGCAAAGCAAATAAGTCTTTTGCGGATAAGGCGTTGCGTGTTCTTTGTGCCGCTTACAGAGAGTATGACAGCGAGCCTGCATCTTATGAACCTCAGGATTTGGAACAGAATCTTGTTTTCATTGGTCTTACAGGTATGATTGACCCCTGCCGCCCGGAAGTTTACGATGCTATTAAAGAGTGTCGCGAAGCAGGCATCCGTCCTATTATGATTACCGGTGACCATAAGGATACAGCAGTTGCTATCGGTAAGGATTTGGGAATTATTTCCGATGTAAGCGAAGCGATTGAAGGTGCAGAGCTTGATAAATATACCGATGAAGAATTGATTGAAGAGGTTTTAAAATATTCTGTTTATGCCCGTGTTCAGCCTGAGCATAAGACAAGAATTGTTAAGGCGTGGAAAGCGAGAGGTATGGTTACCGCTATGACCGGTGACGGTGTAAACGATGCGCCCTCAATTAAGGCTTCCGACATCGGTATCGGTATGGGTATCACAGGTACGGATGTTACAAAGGGCGTTGCGGATATGGTTCTTGCGGATGACAACTTTGCAACAATCGTGCACGCAGTTGAAGAAGGCAGAAAGATTTATGACAATGTTTGTAAGGTACTTCAATTCCAGCTTTCTACAAACCTTTCAGAAGTTTTGATTATGTTCTTTGCAACAATTTTACACTTTAATATTCTTGATGCGGTTCATCTTCTTTGGATAAATATGGTTACCGATTCACTTCCCGGACTTGCACTTGGTATGGAAAAAGCAGAAGGTAATTTGATGAAGCGTAAACCACGACCCACAACGGACGGAATTTTCTCCAACGGTGCCGGTTTCGATATGGTATGGCAGGGTATATTCCTTGCAATAATCGAAATAGCCGCTTATATCATAGGTTACTGGCTTGAACCCGTTGGCGGTGCATCACACAGCTTAGCAGGATTCTTCGGCGGTCAGCATTGTCCCAATGCTATGGCAATGGCATTCCTGACAGTCAACTTTGCTGAAATGATGTGTGCTATTAATATGCGGTCAAGAACCGGCTCAATCCTTTCAAAAGAAATGTTCAAGAATATGAACTGGTGGCTTATGGGTGCATTTGTTGTAACAACTGCATTGACATTAATGGCAATCTATGTTCCCTTCCTCGGTGAAATTTTCGGAACATTCGAAAACGGTAAATGTGTATTTGAAGGTAAAGAATTGTTAATTTCCGCTCTGCTTGCACTTTCAACTATTCCGATATTTGAAATAGGTAAAGCAATAAGAAGGGCTATTGAAAAACGCAAAGCCGCTTAATTAAATAACAGATAAAAAACAACCGTTGACATTTTATCGTGTCAGCGGTTGTTTTTTGTTTAATTCCAGTACCGTTTCAGAATATCAGATTTATAAAACAATCTGTCTTTTTTTGTTTCTTTTATCGGTATTAGTTTTCCTCTTTTTACCAAATCATCTATGTTTTGCCTTGAACAATTCAACAATTCTGCGGCTTCTGCGGAATTAACAATTCTGTTTCTGATAAAAATCGAAAAGTCATTTTTTAACAGAGGAATTTTTTTACTGCCTTGATATATTTCTACATCGGAGATTATCATATTGTCATTCCAATAAATACCGGTGCCGCCTTCTTGGATTTTAACATCAAAAAATCTTTCAGGATAGAGGTGCAAATAGTTTTTCAATGATTCGTTCTTGTTGATGATTTTTTTAAATTCACATATTCGGGTTGTGCCGTCTTTAAAGAATACTAACAGTTTGTAATCACTGAGTGGGATTATGTCATCTATTCTTTTTTCGGTTCGTTTTTGTATTTCATCAGGTAAATCATTATACTTTATTTCCTGCAAAAAATAATCATCCTGCGAACATCTTCCGTTTCCCGCTATTAACAAACTAAATTCATCATACCCGGTGATTTTGTTGTCGATTAAAATCTGTGCGATGTTTTGCCTGTCTGTCGGAGCAATTCTTTGCCTGACCCATTCAAGAGATTTTACAGGGTTTATAGTTTTTATATTTTTTTTTGCAAACGATGAAAAATACATCGGTACAGACCATTCATCAGCATTATTAATTATTTCAATTTGGAATTTTCGGGCAATTTCATAATATATTAAATAGCAAGTTGTTTTGACATCCGTATCATCATTTTTTATTGCAAATATTTTCATACATACACCACCTAAGCCATATCATATCCCAAATTTTGTTCGCAACTTTTTCGGGCAGGATTTTATTAATGTCTTCCATTATATAATCTTTGTCCGATTCTTTTAAAGGGTTTATATGGGGGTATTTGTTATCGGGAATTAAGCTGAGATTTTTTAATGCTGAATTTGAGCCGATGAAGTTCTGTATTCTTTTATCTTCCGAGATATTATATTTTTCTGTTTCTTCGACCGTTCTGCATCTTGATAAAAGAGAAATACCGTGGTCAAACAGCGGAGCAAGGCGAATGGTTTTCTTTTTGGGATTTCTGAGTACTTCAATATTAGCACCGTGTCGGTCTCTGTTTAATATAAGAAAATCAACCAAAAACATTTCATAGATATATTTTTCAAATCCGTTCCTTATACAAAAATCCAAGGGTGATTCGCCGTCAACTTTATTCTGCTCAAAAAAAATATCAAAAGCCATTTTTTCTTCGCCTTTTTGTTTGAAGTCCATAGAGGAACATAAATATGTTTCATATATTTTTTTGTTGATTATAATATCCGAATGAATTAAAGTATAATCCAAATGTTCAATTCCTAAAACGGTAAGAAGACGATCCGCAATTATTTCATTGACACATTCATGACCGACTATGCCGTTTACAGTATCGTAATCTGACAGCTTGTAGTATATTTTTTTATCTTTTACTTCTTCAAAGGATTTTAAAAAAGAACCTGCCGTACCGGATGAATTTCTTATTTTCGACCATTCAAGATAGGTTAAATCCTGCTTTGTTAAAATTATCTTTCCCATAAAAACACCTCATAGGTATTCTATACTACTACTTGACATTTGTCAAGTAGTAGTATTTGCAATATGTGCCTAAATTATGCCACCTGCTTTGATATACTTTATGTAGATTGATATTAGGGGATGTTAAAATGAACTTTGAAACTGAAAAAGCGTGGATGGTGCGTGATGACGGTGTGGCTTTTGACTGTGTCTGTCATATTTACGGTTGTCAAGATGATATTGAAGAAACACTTTGTGCCGCCCGATGGCTTTATATGCACACAAAAAGCGAACATACAAAAATGAAGTACTTAAAATTTTTCAAAACCTACGGTGCTTCGCTGTCAAAACACAGAAATTCCGTCAGGTCAATTTTATTAAAAAGCTGACCAAGCTCGGCTTAGTCAGTGTTTTATTACTGCCAAAAGGACATATTTGATTTTAAATTGAACTATTGTGCTAAACAACATACACAAAAAAAGAGAGGGCAGAAAAAATTCTGCCCTACTCAATTATTGGTGACCCGGACGAGAATCGAACTCGTGTTACCGCCGTGAAAGGGCGGTGTCTTAGCCGCTTGACCACCGGGCCATATAAAAGGCGCAGTATAAGCTGCGCCTTATCTGGTAGCGGCACCTGGATTCGAACCGGGGACACTGCGGGTATGAACCGCATGCTCTAGCCAACTGAGCTATGCCGCCATTTCTCAAATGAGCAATTGGAATTTTAACAGACATAGCCGGAGTTGTCAACATATTTTTTCGTTTTTCGTAAATTTTCAGTCAGGAAGGTACTTTGTCGGGTCAACGCTCCTGCCGTGTTCGCTCATTGACAGGTGCAGGTGACTCTGCTGACCGGTCTCGCACAGCGCCGTTTCTCCGACGGAGCCTATGATGTCGCCGGCATTTACCTCGTCGCCGGCTTTGACCGTCGGCTCGGCGGCAAGATTGGAATACACCGATCTTATGCCGTCGCCGTGGTCTATCGTGACGGTCGTGCCGTAAAGATCGTCACTGTCAACGCTCACGACCGTGCCCGAGGCCGGCGCGCGCACGGTCTCGCCCTTTTTTGCCAGAACGTCGATGCCGTCGTGAACACGCCAGTCCTTCATCGTCACGTCGTATTTGAGCGTCTCGAAGCAGTATTCGCGCTCGAGCTCGCCTACGACTGGCCACACCCACGCACGCGGCGCCTTTTCATAGGTCTCGCCGGACGAAAAGGTCTCGACAGTTCCGTCGTCGGGCAGCGTCACGGGCTCGGGCTCTTCATCGTTTATGACGGGCGGTGCGCTGTGCACGGGCTCGGGACTATTCTCGAGCGTGATGCCGACGTCGGGGCCCGCGGGCTTACTGTTCGCGTTTTTCACGATACTTATTGCAGATATGCCGATAACTGCCACACATAGCGCAAGGACTATGTAAAAGCCCTTGCCTGCGAAGAATTTATCGACTTTCTTCGAATTGCCGTTTTCCATAGAAAAAACCTCCCAAATATTCGGTCAGTTCTATTTTTGACCGGCAATGTCGGGATTATACTTTTGTTGAATAAAGATTTTTTGAAAGTGTGGAGTTTAAATAATGAATAGTTAATAATGAATAATGA
>JAZUIT010000195.1:0-8780 GCA_045642385.1 Acutalibacteraceae bacterium | reverse complement strand
TGAGCCGTAGGGAAGTAATTGTCCTTACAGTAATCGGTCTTTTGCTTTTTGCATTTCTCATCTGGCTTATTTTCTTTGGATTCGGTAAAGCTTACAGAATCGGAAATTCACAGAATATTGATGACATCAGTTCTGTTTCCGAAACAGTAAACAATAGAAATGAATCAGATACTGACGGCACCGACAATGGCGGCAATTCCTCTGATTTGGGCAATCAGGGAAAGAATGTCTATATCGGAAACGGTGGCAACACCGGCAATCAGGGAAATACTAATTCAAAAGGTCAAACAACATATCCGCAAGGAAACGGTGGCAATGGCAATAGCGGCAACAACGGTTACACTGCTCCTGCAGATTCCGGAAACGGCAATTCTTCTGCCGGTAACAACGGAAATACTTCGCGAGGAAATTCCAATCCACAAACTGACAGTGGTAACGGTAGCGGTAACAACGGAAATAATACTACCCCCTCTAAAAAAGATGATGCAGTTCCGGATTATGCCGGAGACACAAAAGTTCGCATTTGCTCTGTAAATGACGATACCGGTGTCATCACAGTTTATGTTGGGGACGAATACATCGCTGTTCCGGTACAAACCACTCTGTTTAACGGACGAATCACCAAATCCGGTGTTGCTCAAGGCAAATTGCAAGGTTATAATTGCGGTGCAACTGTAATGCTTTACTATCCGCAGACTGACGGTTATCAGAATACTGAATTCAACGGTTATATGAACCGTAATTCCGATTCTCTTACCGTGCTGGTTGATGTAAACGGCACAGATTGCAAATTGTTAATTAAAATCAATGGTATGAAATCCTTGTTCTAACGCAAAGCGGAAGCCGACAATGTTCGGCTTCCGTGAATTAAAAAATTTCGCTACCGGCGAATAAATATAGAAAGATGGGCGTTTTATGAAGTACAATTATGTAATCTCAGCACAGGGAAATTCTGTAGACGGAAATATCAGGTCGGCTTTGAGAGAGATCGGCCTCAAAAAAATTTTCGTTGAGAAAATTCCGGATGTTCAGTCAATTCTTGTAGACCAAAATAATTCTGTGAACGAAAATATTTTGGAGATATGGGATAAATCCCGTAAGAAACTAACAAGGTATCCAAAGGTTTATGAAGAAGTAAGAAGAAACATTCTGTCAAAAGGCAAAATGACAAACCGTGAATTTGCTGAATTGATTGTTGAAACTTGTCGAAGACAGGATTTCGCACAAAGCACAATCGGTTTGCTTCTCGTAAAGATTTTAATAAAAAAGTAATCATCAGTTAAACTTACGCTCATCTATGGATGGGCGTTATTTTTTTATGGAGGTAAAAATTATGTCAAAGAAAACAATGATGCCCGAATTGGTAGGCAAAAAAGATTTTAACGGTAGCGTAGATATAACAGATCCCTGTTATTCTAAGGATGTGTGGTGCAGGATAAATGATGTTAAAATAAAAGACGGAGTTTATTACTGCTATGTTTGGAGAAACAAAGAGGAAAAGAGAGTCTCCCGAATCGGTATTTATCTGAACGGTGAGATTCCGAAACAGACAAGTATGAAGCTTATCGGAGAAATCGGAGTGGATGCCGGGCTTGCCGGATTCTTCCACGAAAAGCAGGATTTTGATGATGAAGAGTGGTCTCGGTTCTGCGAGAGCTGTATATCTGAAGACTGTATGTTAAACGAATATGGCTTTTATTCTTCATCAGGCTATGGCGATGGCTGCTATCCTGTCTATGCTTATGAAAAGCAGCATGAAAAGGTTGCATTGGAAATAGCATTTATGTAAAATGATGTTTTCTTGAAAATTGATAATCTCCTTCCTTATAGAGTTATTACCTAAATTTAAAATAAGGAAGGAGATTATTTAAATGCTAAAACTTAAAAATGGAAGAGAAATTCTAAGCAATTGTAAATCAAAAGACGAAGTAAAGGAAATGTTCATGAATCAGTTCGGGACTTCAAAAGCAATACGCCTTATAAAAAAGGAGTATAACGTAACGAAAACTGATGATGGGCGAACAACAAGGGATGATAAGAATCACTTTTTATGTGATAACTGTCAGACCTCATTTTCGTTGTATGCCTCCGAGCAAAAAGGGGATACCGTTTGTCCGCATTGCGGCTTCAAAGCAATATTCCATAACAGATGGAACAAAGATTTACCGTATGTTGAACAAGTGTACCATGACTACTCGGATGTTGTTTCAAAAGACGGTGAAATTATTTCGCCGTCAATAGTTCTGTACGAGGAAACCCTTTATAACGGGTTTAAGTACAGGGTTATGCGTAGGTTTAATCTTATCGTTGAATACGGTGAGATTAAGCATCTGCAAATGTATCGCTGTCTTATTGTTGGTACGAGTAAAATTCGTGGCGGTGTTCTGATTTACGAAAATCCGAACGGCAAATATTCAACATCAGACACCGGTAATCCGAGAGAGTGGTTCAATTATGAAAAATACAATGTTGTGCCGCATATAGGTAAGTACCTTGATAACGGTGAAACAGAGTATCCGGAATTGGACGATCTTGCGGATATGTTTTGCGATGCAAAACGGTATTATGAAAAATCTCATGTTGAAGCTCGAAAAACAAGCGATGAATATCCTGTAGACGAAAATTTGCATATTGATGATGGTTCAATTCTTGAATTGTTCGACAACTATTTTATCATGCGTTTTTTCAAAAATTCTGAGGAAAGGCACCGTTGGATATATTCCTACGAAAATAAACTTAATGTTTATATGTCTTTTTCTGATGATGAATGGATTGTTGACGATGATTACGCTTTTCGTTCCGTGAATGATATGGCACTGCTTGAACACAAGGATGAGTTGAGAGGAAGCTTTGTAGACAAACTCGGATTGTTTAAGGTCCTCGGAGATGGTAATGAAATCTTCAACAGTTATTCAAATGAACGGAATGGCGTTGAATATCTTGTTAATCTCATAAAATATCCTATTATCGAATCACTTGCAAAAGTCGGACTTTTAAGGTATATACGACCTGTTTTCGAAGGGAAAATCAAACTTGATGATACTGCAAAATGTCTGTGGCGAAAGCTGAAACTGTCAAAAAACAACTATAAATTGCTTTTTCAGATTAAGTGTTCCGAACGGGATTTGGAACGCTTGCAGGAACTGACAGTCTATGATGAATATCTCGAAGCTGATGACTTTAAAACTTTGATTGAAAGATTCAATTGTGTTCATAACTACAAGATCCTTGAATTGATGAAAGATTATAAAATATCATTTCATCGCATTATTGAATATCTGATTGATGTTGAAGATAATCAAGGCTTTTTCGGTGACAGTGTTCTTGAACATTTGCTGGACTACTATTCAATGTTTTACAGTCTTTACGGCAAGAAGCCGAAAGGTAACGAGGAAAAGTTTCCGGACAGTTTGAAAAAGTGCCACGATGTTGTATCGGCTCGCTTAAAGAAAAAGGAAGAGAATGATGAGAATCATTCGTTCAAGGATGTCAATAAAAAGTGGAAGAAACTGCTTTACAAGGACAAGAACTTTACGATTCTCATGCCTGAAAGCAAGGTCGATTTAGACATTGAAAGCGATGTACTTGGGCATTGTGTTCATTCGTATTCCTCTTATATTCGAAACGGCAGAAGTATCATACTCTTTTTGCGTAGAACTAATGACCCAAATACACCGTTTTTTACGATGGAATATGACGGGATTTGCATGTTAAAACAAATACGCGGAAAGGGAAACAAGTGCATTGAAGACATCAGCGATAAGCATTTGAAGCTGAAGCAGGACTTGATTTCTTTCCTGCTTAAATGGGGAAAGAAAAACGGCATTGAAACAGGATTTGAAGAAGAAAAAACAAATGCAGCATAACTGCGGAAAGGAAATCATTATGGAAAACACGGTAAAAGAGATTCATGAAAAATACGGCGACATACCATTTTTGTTAGGTTTAATAAATATGATGTGTGTTGGGTCGGATAATTACACGAAAAAGCGTTTCAGAAAAGAACTAATTAGAATCAGAGAACTGTATGAAAGTGATTTTGTTGATAATCAAAACAAAATCATTAAATGTGCATATGAGTTATCAAAAACAAATGCATTGAATGTTTTGAATTATATTCAGGAAAATGTTCAGATTGAGGATTCAAAAATTCGTGCAACTGATTCGGTAACACATGAAGGCAAGATTATTTCGTTCTGGCAGAATTGCACCGAAGGAATAATTGCTTATATCATAGTTCCGTCTGAAACAACTGATGAAGCAATAGATAAAGCAGTTGGGATTCTTACGGAAAGAATGAACGAACACGAACGGTTATGCCATGATTTTTGCAACTTTGATTATTCGGATAATATCATTGATGCATTTAAAGAATGCGGCATTTCTGCTAAAATTTTATCAGCAGACAGAGAAATCAGTCTGTGAACAGGAGGACATTATGGACGATAAAGAATTATTGAAAGCATTCAAAGTAATACAAGATTGTCCGTCCTTTAGAACCCCGTGCCCAAGGTGCGGTGCTAATGTAATGGATGAAAGTATGGTCAGAAATGCTTTAAGCCGACACGAGGATGTTTATGTTTGTTCGAGTTGCGGAATGGATGAAGCAATTCTTGACTCAATGAAGAAAGTAAAACCGTTGTCGGAATGGTATATCATTAAACTGATGAAAGGAACAAAATCATGAAAGAACCAAAGAATGAACGCTTCCGCCGTTTAGCAGAAGCCCGTGTAAACAAAATCATCAATATGCTCCGTCTGCTCGGTAATTGCTCTCATTCGGGTAATTACGAATATTCGGATGAACAGGTATCACAGATTTTTAATCGGCTCCAAAACGAACTGAATGCGGCACGTGCAAGATACTACTGTGCCAAAACCGAAAAGCAAAGATTTTCGCTTTCTGATGACTATCCGAAAAATAAGAAAACGGATGTTTTTCCATCAGTTTATTTGGATTTGCCGGACGGCAGTTGTTTGCAGGCGATTGCATTCTCGGACAGAGATTATCCTTGTATCGAAATACGAAGCCGCAGGCCGTCAAATGACACGGAAGAGATATTATGCCATGCAGAGTTCAATCCTTCCCGTAACGAAGAGAAAAGGCTTTGCTTGTGCGTGTATAACAGCCGTGATGATGAACCCGTATATTACGATTCATATTTTGCAGATGAAGAGGATGATAAGGATGAAAAATGAAGATTTGGAATGCCTTGCCGAAGAACTCGGATTAGAGATAAAAGGGGATACTGTTTTCGGTTTTTTTAAGCCGATAACTGTTGACGAATTTTGGCTTATAGTATCCGAACATTTGTCAGAATGTGTGCAAAAAGGAATGTTTGAAAATGTTGCCTTTGAATGTATGCTTCAAAACAAGTGCGAACTGGCAGAGCTTTGCAGTAAAATAGAAAAACACATTAAGGAAAGGAATGTTCATATGAAAGTTGATTTGGAATGCATGATGAATTCGTGTAATGTAACTTTTAATTCGATTGCCCTGACATTGGGACTCGAAATAGTGGATGATAAAGTATATCCCGGCAAACCGGTTTCTTTGGATGATTTTAAAAAGGCAATAGGCGAATATGTTGCCGAAGAAATCGAATCCGGAAACAATTCTGCTCTGATTTTTGAGAGTCTTGCGGTTAATGATGATGACCGAGACTGCCTCAAGGAAATGATTTTTGACTCTCCGTGCGAGGTGGACAGCGATGATTAGTAAAAGAAATTGGGTTTTCCACTATGTAACCAACAATGCCCCTTGCAGTATCTGCGGAAAAGAGGAAAAAGCATTTCCTAAATTCATCTGTGATGCCCACACACATGGCATGTATCAATACGGTCATGAAGAGTTTCAGGTCGTAATTGATTGCGGTCCTCAAGAGGTAGGCAGACTTCTTAATGCAATGGGTGACAAGGTGAAATCCGGCGAAAAATTCAATGATGGAGATCTTATTAAAGGTCTATATCTTGACTGTGATGTCAGACTTCAGGAGATGCCCGATACAAACGGTAAACCTCTGCTTAGGTTGATTATCCCGGACAAGCAAAACAGATGGCCTGAAAATGCTGATTATCCGTATAATCTCCAAAGCTTTGCAACACCGCTTTTGTATGCGATGAAAGACTACAATGGGGAGGAAGCGTCGTCATGAGAACAGAGCAAGAACTTATTAACGAAATTGATGAATGTAACCGTTGCATTGCCGGTCTTTCCCATACAATGCGTGAAATGGGTGTTTCCGATGAGGAAATTCCCAATAATGTGATGATAAAGGCATATATGGAAAGATACGAAAAGGCAAAGGCAGAACTACGCTCACTTAAAGAACCCGAAAGAGAAACCCGAAGGTTCTTTACGGAGATTTTTGTAGACGAAAATTTCAATGATAAATATGATGAAATCGGTCCCGGCGACTTTCTTGAAAGTAAGATGAAACCTCTTGCTGAATCGGGTATCAAATTAGAAAATTGGCTGATAGCCGATGACGATGATGACGAACCCAGAGCAAGATATATTAACTACTTACTTGAATGGTGTTTTGAGCACGCCGAACAGTTAGATGGGCCGCCTGAATCACCGCTGTCATTTGAGCAATGGATGAAGTAAATAAGTAAATAACCGTACATGCGTGCGGGGAAAACTAACCCCGCAGCATATAAGCCTGTGGGGAATTTTTATACTCGGAGGTTTATATGAGACAATTTATTAAAATGCAGGAATACCAGATTGAAGTCGATTACGGTTACCACGTGTTAGAACGGCTCTATACCCGGTTTCCCGACTATGATGTCGGACTCTTTGACTATACACTTTGCAGTGTTATTTCAGATCCTGCGGTTGCAGATTATCTGATTAATGAGGTAAGAGTAGGGGAAGATGTCGTTTTGATTGACGAAAACAGCGGTATATCCTTTGCTTTAAACATCGGTACGGATTGTATTTATGTAAAAACAATTTTCAATACTTACGAGGGAACTCTTTTAATTGCCGAAGCCGAGAAGGTTTTGCGGTATGCAAAAGAAAAGATCGTAAGTTTTGAGTTGTTTGAAAAACGGAGGAAAAATGCTTATGCGTAGATTAAAAAAAGGCGATGTCGTCCAAATTGTAGGTTCAGTTTGTGTCAGACGAGTCAATGGAAAGCTTGAAAACATGAAAGGTCAAAAGGCAACGGTTACTTCTGTTAAAAGCAAGAACTGTTACTTGGATATCGGTCTTTCAAAACCCGTGAACATACCCAAGTCTTTTCTTGAGCTTGTTGCGTGAGGTGCTATATGGAACTTATTGCTTATAATGAAGAACTGCACCGAAAGTGTTTTGAAAATAAAGAACTCTCTTTGGGTTATGTCCGGGGCGATATTGATAAAAAAGGTCGAATGTGGACCCGGTACATTAAAAATACGCAAGGGAATTTTGACAGACAAGGGCATGATGCTCTGATGAAGTTTATGGATGAATTCGTTGAGTTGCCGTGTATGGATTCAATTGAGTCTCTTTACAAATTTGCTTCCGCTATTGACGGAGCAAAGGATAAAGACGGTGACGGAATTACATTTACTCTATATGCGGATGATGAGTACAATTGCTATCTGATTCGGATAATTTGCACAGACAAAGATTATAACTTCTATGTTAACGCTTTTTGTCGCAAAGAGTCAGAATAGAACGAAAATTGCCCGGAGGTCTTCTCCGGGCAAAACTTTTTTTCAAAAAAAATATCAAAATTTGAAGGTCAAAAAAGTTCAAAAAACGCCGTAATAATGCGGTTTTTCCTGTCGATGCTTCCCGCAATTTGAAAATCGCAAAAATAATTTGTCTACTCTCGACGATATTTGCTTTTTTTCGCAGGAAATAGCAATTATAATTTAACTATGACCTAATCATTTTTTGGTATAATATGATTAGGTGGATAGACAAATGAGAAACAAATTTATTGCTGACAGAATTACAGAGCTTCGGATGCAAAAAGGTGTATCCGAATACAAAATGAACAGGGATTTGGGTCAGTCAAAAGGTTACATAGGTATGATAACATCCGGAAAATCTTATCCCTCAATGTCGGTGTTCCTTACCATATGTGAATACTTCAGCATTACACCTGTTGAATTTTTTGATTCTGAGTTAAATCAAGATACCATTGATTTAATAAAAGAAATTAACAGACTGCCTGATGATAAGAAAAAGGCAATCTCTGAAGTAATTACGGCTTTCGTTGATCAGCAAAGTCTGCATGATCAATCAAAATAAAACTGAATATGTAAAAAAGGAGGATTTGCAAATGTTAGCGAAAGCAGAAGTTCTTCCGATAGGAAGTATAGTATCTGTAAAGTTTGCCGATGAGGACCAAGAGATGTTAGCTATGATCGTTGGGCATCTATCCTTAGTAAAAAGGCACCGATGTCATTACGATTATATTTGCGTTGAATATCCTTCCGGCGTCGAGAGAGGTATCTTCTACATAAACCAACCCGATATAATAGAGATACATCACAGGACAGACGATTACGATGGGCTGCACTCCAAAATGATGGAGCGAAAGTACGGGGAATATATCGCTTATTATAAGCACTATCGCCCGGAAAGCAGACCTTCAATCGACAAAATGCGTCAAACCCTTATTCTTTCCGACAATTTATTCTGCTCTTTTAAGAATATAATGCGTCGAGTTAAGTACATAACCATTCCGATATTTTTTATAAGCACCGTTATAACTGCTGTGGTAACACAAAGTATTTATGCAGTTATCGGTGCTTTTGTTTTTGCTGTTTTGGGTTGGACT
>JAZUIT010000194.1:0-3317 GCA_045642385.1 Acutalibacteraceae bacterium | reverse complement strand
TTGTCTTCCTAAGACCGCTTGGCCCCCGACTTGGAAAACGCCGATCACGACGTACGCGACGAGGATCCTTGCGGGTGTCAGTTTTGTCTTGTCGATCAGTACCTGCGCCGCGACGCAGAACAGCCCGCCGACAACAAATGCCCAGAAATAACTCATAATAACCCACCTTTTATATGAACGAGATGACCGATACCGGGGATAGTGCTTCCCTGATTCAGCACCAGCGGACTCATCAGGGCACCCGTGCCGATAAACAGCACGTTGTTTAAGATGCCGTCCGTAATATTCCGCAGGATGTGCCCTGCCATGACGACGGCACTGCACCCGCAGCCCGAGCCGCCTGCGTGCTTGTCCTGTGAAGCTGCATCGTATATCAGCTTGCCGCAGTCCGTGTGCACGGCGGAAATATCGATCTTTTCGGCAAGCAGAAGATCACACAGAATGTCGCTTCCCTCGCGTCCGAGGTCACCCGTAACGATCATATCGAACTCTTCGGGAGAATGTCCCTCGTCAAAATATCTCTTTATGGTATCTGCCGCGGCAGGTGTAGATGTCAAGGGTAAACCATAAAAATTTACAAATAGCAAAAACCCAGTATTTATGCGGGTTTCCGGACTCGTAAAATGGGGGTCGCTATGGGTGGGTCGATGACAAGGATAGACGATGACGGTGATTTGTTGTGCAATGTGTATAAAACAAGCGTAAATATATGTCGATTTTGCACAAGCACGCAAATACTTCAAAATTCGGTGTGCAGACATCTTTTTGCAAAATAGAGATAAAGGTCTTGATAATCTTTGAAAATTGTGCTATACTATATTCATGACAAAAATGTCGAGAATATAGTATGGGAGAAGTTTTGAATGGAATTCAAAAGAGAAGCGTATATCAATCAGTTGATTGCCCGTAAGCATAACGGTTTAATCAAAGTAGTCACCGGCATACGCCGAAGTGGAAAGTCCTATTTGCTGTTCAAACTGTTTTATCAATACCTGATTGATTCCGGTGTTAAGGAAGATCACATCATTGCAATCGCTTTCGATATGAGAAAAAACGCTGAGCTTCTTGATCCCGATCGGGTGTGTGATTATGTTGAAAGCAAAATCATCGACAATGAGATGTACTATATTCTGCTTGACGAAGTACAGATGCTTAATTCCTTTGAGTCTGTGCTGAATGAGTTCCTGCATATCCGAAATGCGGATATTTATGTGACCGGCAGTAATTCCAAATTTTTGTCAACCGATGTAATTACCGAATTCCGGGGACGCGGGCAAGAACTTCACATCTATCCGCTTGCCTTTTCGGAATTTCTGTCGGCTTATGACGGTTCTATAGATGAGGCGTGGCAAGAATACATTACCTACGGTGGGCTGCCGCAAGTAACGGAATTGCCCACAGACGAACAAAAATCGGATTATCTTCGCAATTTAATTGACGGCGTGTATCTGACCGACATCATTGAACGAAACAAGATCCGTGAGCCGGAGGAGTTGTCGGAATTATTGGATGTGATGGCTTCGGATATCGCTTCCCTTACCAATCCGACCAAAATTGTAAACACCTTCAAAACCGTTAACAATTCTAAAATAACACAGCAAACCGTTGCCCGCTATCTTGAATATTTAGAACAGGCATTTGTTCTTCGTAAAGCCATTCGGTACGATATCAAAGGTCGTAAATATATCGGAACGCCGGCAAAATATTATTTTGAGGATTTGGGACTTCGTAACGCCAGACTGAACTTCAGACAGGTGGAAGAAAACCATCTTATGGAAAACATTATTTTTAATGAATTGCGTTACAGAGGTTTTCATGTTGATATCGGCGTTGTGGAAATAAGAGGCCGTGACGGAAGTGCTTCCACCAAAAGACAGTATGAGGTCGACTTTGTTGCCAATCTCGGTAGTCTCCGGTATTATATTCAATCCGCATTTGCTCTCACCAATGAAGAAAAAATCGAACAGGAAACCCGTTCGCTGAAAGGCATTGACGATTCTTTCAAAAAAATTATCGTCGTGAAAGACCGAATCAAGGCACGACGTGACAACAATGGCTTCGTCACTATAGGTATCTTTGAGTTTCTCACCAACCCGAACAGTCTGGAATTGTGACTCTATACTATATTCATGACGCATTTGTCGCGAATATAGTATATGCTTCGCATTTTTGTTAAATATTCATTTTTGCGAAACAGATATATGGGTTGTAAAATAATCATAAAACGAAAAAGGTGAAAGATATGGATAGAAAAACTATAGCGGCATTAAAGCTCCGTTTGACGCTTAATACAAACGGGGCGGATATAGAAGTCTTGAAAAAATACGGAAAGGTCAATGATAGCATCATTCGAGAAATTATTGTCCCCGGTGATATTACTCTGCACGCACTGCATTATGTGATCCAGCGGGCATTCGGCTGGCAAAACAGTCATCTCCATCATTTTGAATTGCCCGAAACCGTTTTCGCGGCTTTAACGCAAAACAGTTTTATGCGATGGGCAGACTTCTGCGGACTGTATTTCCGTTTTCCTTTTGAGGATTTTGAGGACATTTATGGCGACGATGATTATGATGGAAGCGTAAGTCCGAAAACATGGTTCAAAAGAAAATATACCGGTCCGTATTTGTTCCGTTGTAAGTCGGAAATGTTTTATGTTGCGAAAAAAGCTTTGTTCTCACTACTCAAAGAAAACGAGGAAGTGCCGGTTTCTCCGTCGTTTGAAGAATTTATGAAAATGACTGATGACGAACGGGAGAATCTAAGACAGCATCCGAGGATAAAGAAAATTGAGGATGTGACAGTGGATGAAATGAGAATGCTCTTTGCGGAAGCGAGCGGTTTAGACGAATTGTTGGAACGCTTGAAACTTGCCGAGCTTTTAGGCGATGCGGCAAGCAGTGAAGAATTACAAAATTTAGTTGATAATGCAAATGCGGCATCCGAAGCATTGAGGAAACCGGCAAAACGGGGAGGCGTAATACCATTTGAAGAAAAGGTGCTGCCGCTGACCTGGGAGCTTACTTATGAGTACGATTACGGCGACGGATGGGAAGTTAAAATCGAGCTTGTCGATGAATACGGTTGCGACGACTTCTCTGATGAACAACTGATATTGCGAAAAAAGGACGGTGCCGCTGTTGAAGAAGGAACGAAAGAACAAATTTTCACCGTCCTATCAAATCAAAGACCGCTTTGCGTTATGCTCGATGGCTTGCCGGTGCTTGACGATGTAGGCGGCATATACGGATACTGCGATATGCTCAAAGGAATTCACGGTAAAAAATCCGATGATTCCGACTTCGATAATTCCGAAG
>JAZUIT010000193.1:0-4521 GCA_045642385.1 Acutalibacteraceae bacterium | reverse complement strand
AACAACCGTTACATTCATTTTTGTTAATTTTTCTTTTTCTGTCGACAATCTTGCTACACACATACCTATAAAAAATATCGGTAATCTGGTAGCTACAATAATTAAATCGTGACAACCCCAAAACGGCACAGACATCAGAACAAATAAACCGCATATCACAAACAATTTTTTAATTTCAGAGAACCTATTAATCAATCCGTATAAATACGGTGCAAGCAAATAAAAAACCCATAATGCACAAATATACCAATTGAAAGCTAATCCCTGACTGTAAGAAAAATGTTCTATGCAAAACAAATTACCGATAAATGCCGGAACTGTCATATTTTTCATCAGAATTTTATATGTAAGCCAGACAACAATGAATACCAGATATGTAGGCACAATTCGCTTAAACCTTCTTTGCAGAAATTCATAAGCATTACTGTTTTTATTTAGTGAATAAAAGCATCCGATGCCTGAGGCAAAAAAGAAAATATCCACCCCACCATATCCCAGGTTTTTAAAAGTCATAAAAACCTCCGGCATTTCAAATTTTATCGGCAAATGATAATATACCACCCATAAAATAGCCAATGCCATCCATACATTTCTCTTTTGAACAAGTTTTTTATATTCTAACATATTCCATTTTCCCTTCTGAAAATAATTTTACTGTTTTCTCTTAACCTTTCTCTTTGTTCCGTCAGGTTCGACTATGGTCATATTTTCAAGCTGTGAAACGAGATTCTTTTTGTAGGCATCTATATACTGCCGTCTTAAATCCGCCTGCTCTTTTAATTCTTCCTCAGTGAGCTTTTGCACCCTTGATTTTCGTGCCAGCTCGTTAATTCTGTCAAGCACTTTTTTATCCATTTTTACCTTCCTTTCCCACAGGACAGACTTTCATACAAATACCGCAAACCGCTCCCCTGCCGATGTGCTGAAATTTTTTCTTCATATATGTACTGCAAGCTTCGGGGTTGATTATTTTTTCTCTTTGCGTCCCCTCTTGCCATAAAACACCCGTAAGAGCCTTTGCCGGACAAGCCTCCACGCAGCGGTTACAGCCAATACAGGTTGAAATATATTTATGCTCCGTTATTTCAAACGGACAGTCAGTAAACAATGTACCCAACCTAACAGCCGCACCGAATTTTTTATGCAAAAACAAATCATTTTTTCCGATTGAACCCAAGCCTGCCAAAACGGCAGCTTTTTTGTGTGAATATCTTGCAAGGTAATTCCAACCGTCTTTATTTATACTTTGAGAAGCACCCACCGGAATATATTTGTAACCGTGCTTTTCAAGGATAAAACCGCACTGTAAAATCATTCTGTCAATAAATGCGTTCACCGTTCTGTAATGATGAAAATATGTATGTGTCG
The DNA here is from genome assembly GCA_045642385.1 of Acutalibacteraceae bacterium. Taxonomy (GTDB): domain Bacteria; phylum Bacillota; class Clostridia; order Oscillospirales; family Acutalibacteraceae; genus RGIG2945. The sequence goes on along the minus strand of JAZUIT010000193.1, from coordinate 3,153 downwards.
GCTCGTCTGTAATTTCGCTGATTACAGCCTCCGACAGTTTTACAACTATGCTTACGGCGTATTCAAAAGGAGCATCATTCACCTTTGCAAATCCCACATCCGCAACGCCGTTGCTTTTTAAAAATTCAATTATTTCGTCCTGAGCTTTCACACTTAACCTCACTTATTTTTCTTTGGATTTTGTAAAAAAGGAAACAATAAGTGCACTTAACACACTAACGGTAATACCGGCGGAACCTGCGGACAGAGGACCTGTGAAAATTCCCGTCCACCCCTCGGATTTCACCGCTTCGGCAGTTTTTACCGCAAGATTATATCCGTACCCGGTAATGGGAACGGTTGCACCTGCTCCTGCAAAATCAACAAGAGCCTTATAGCATCCCACAGCACCAAGCACCACACCGGCAACCACAAAGGACACCAAAATTCTCGCCGGGGTAAGCTTTGTTAAATCGAGTAAAATCTGACCGACAACGCAAATCAGACCACCTATACAAAAAGCTTTTAATAACATCAACCAATCCGTAAAAATCACCTTTCTTAAAATTAGGAATTAGGAGTTAGGAATGAGGAATTAACGGTGGGCAAAGCCCACACCCATTTTAATAACTTTATCAAAGCTTCATTGAATATTTTACAATGACATTTTGCTTTGCAAAATGCATCTCAATTCCTCACTCCTCATTTCTCATTCCTAATTGTATAAAACTATTTTTTGAAAAATCAGTTGAAATATTCAAGCTTCTTTAAAGCTTCGTCAATTTGTTTCGCACATTCTTCGTATCTTTGCAAATCTCCGCCGTATGGGTCGGAAATACCGTCACCCAAAACAATTACTTTTTCTTCGGGGATGTTAAAATACCTTTGAAGTACAAGCTTTATTGTTTCCTCCATACAGACAAATTTATCCGCATCTAAATCGTTTTCGGTTATATTTTTTGCCCGGTGGTGTGATATATCAATTCCCATACTTTTCATAGCTTCAATGCTGTAAACAGAGGCATAATGACCGTCAGCCGCAGCAATTCCACGGCTTTCAAATGTAGTCTTGTCATTATGTTTTTTGGCAATACCCTCGGCCATAGGACTGCGGCAGGTGTTACCGGCACAGACAAAAATTATTTTCATACATTATCCTTTCGCATCATACCATGTTTTGCCGCTGTTTACATCGGCTAAGAGCTTAACTTTCATTTTGCAGGCATTTTCCATTTCCTCTTTAACAATTAGCTTTACCTGCTCCACTTCATCCTCGTAAGCTTCAATCAGCAGTTCATCGTGTACCTGCATAATTAATTTTGATTTTAAATTTTCGGCTTTCAGTCTGTTGAAAACCTTAATCATAGCAATTTTTATTATATCCGCCGCCGTACCCTGTATAGGCATATTTCGGGCAACTCTTTCCCCGAATTTTCTCAGCATACCGTTTGAAGCATTAAGCTCCGGCAAATATCGTCTGCGGTTAAAAATTGTCTTAACATATCCCGTTTCCTTAGCTGTGCTTACAACCTCGGTCATATACCTGTCAACTCCGGAATAGTGGGAAAGATAACCTTTGATATACCTGTCCGCCTCTGCTCTGGTAACACCTATGTCCTTAGCCAAAGAAAAAGCGCCGATACCGTAAACAATACCGAAATTAACCGCCTTTGCACGGCTTCTCATCATAGGAGTAACCAGCTCCAACGGCATATTGAATACCTGTGAAGCGGTTATTGTGTGAATATCGTCACCGTTGTTAAAAGCTTCAAGCATATTTTTGTCATCCGAAATATCCGCAAGCACTCTCAATTCAATCTGAGAATAGTCCGCATCCACAAGAAGACAGCCGTCCTTTGCCATGAAGAATTTACGCATTTCCTTACCTATTTCCGAACGGACGGGAATATTCTGCAAATTAGGCTCGGCTGATGAAATTCTGCCGGTTCTGGTTTCTTTCTGATTAAGTGTTGACCTTATTCTGCCGTCAGCACCGATAACCTTTAACAGTCCGTCACAATAGGTGGATTTCAATTTTGTATAGGTTCTGTACTGCAATATTTTTTCCACAACCGGATGTTCACGGCTCAGCTCCTCCAACACCTGTGCATCGGTGGAATATCCCCTTTGATTTTTCTTTTTTGCCGGCAGACCTAATTTTTCAAAAAGCGCCTCGCCCAACTGCTTCGGTGATTTTAAATTAAATTCATATCCCACCTGACCGTAAATATCATCCGTCAGTAATTTTATTTCACCGTCGAGCATTTTTGAAAAAATTTCAATTCCTGTTTTATCAACAAGGAAGCCTTCCTTTTCCATAGATGCCAACACCTCGGCAAGTGGAATTTCCATTTTTGTAAGAAGTTCTTCCTGTCCGTTTTCCTTTAAAATATCTGACAGTACGGGATAAAGCAAATTGAGCCTTGCAACAGGTTCAAATTCTTCTTCAATTCCCGATACATTGACTTGATACTCCTCACAAAGTCTTGGTAAATCGTAGCTGTTTGCAGACGGATTTAATATATATCCTGCCAAAGAGCTGTCAAAAACAATGTTTTTTACATTCTCAAAAAGTGCAAAAATATTTTTACTGTCATCTGTAACTTTCTTTATATCTTCATCTGCAAATATTTTTTCAGATAAGCTTTTGTCAATTTTGCAAACCTTGTTATCATAAGAAACAAAAGATTTTTCGTTATCTGAAATTATAAACAGTAAATCATTTTTAAGAATATCATCCTCACTTGCTTCAACTGTTTCAAAAGTTGCTATTTCTTTTGTTTCCGTTTCGATTTCAATATTATCAAGTCCGAATTTTTCTATCATGGAAAACATTTCGAGCCTTGCAAGAATTTTTGCCGCTTCTTCGTCAGGCTTTTCGGTTTTATAAAATTCTATATCGGTTTCAATGGGAACATTGCGGTAAATTTCGCCCAATTTACGGCTCAAAAATGCGGAATCCTTATCCGCAATTAATTTTTTCCTGACGGTTTCTTTTATATCAATGGTATCAATATTTTCATAAATGTATTCTACTGTACCGAATTTTTGAATAAGCTCCCCGGCTGTCTTTTGACCCACACCGGCAACACCGGGAATATTGTCGGAGCTGTCACCCTGCAAAGCCTTAATTTCAATAAGCCCTGCCGGAGTTACACCGTAATCCTCAAAAAT
>JAZUIT010000192.1:0-5633 GCA_045642385.1 Acutalibacteraceae bacterium | reverse complement strand
TTTCGTCACATGAGCTCTCTATTGCAAGTATTTTCATATTATTTCACTTCCAATTCCTTTGTCATCAGTATTGCATCCTCTGTGGGGCGTGAATAGAAATTTTTACGCCTGCCAACCACTTCAAAGTCAAATTTTTTATACAGATTAACAGCGGAAATATTGCTTTCTCTGACTTCCAAAGTAATAAATATGCTATTACGATTAACAGCATCGGCGATAGCTTTTTTAAGCAATGCCGATGCCACGCCTTTATGTCTGTAATTTTTAAAAACGGCGATGTTTGTAATACTGCATTCGCCGCAAATATCAATTATTCCCACATATCCCGTAACCGTATCATTTTCGGTTGCAACAAGAAAATGTGCGTTTGGGTTGTTAAGCTCCTCGGAAAGGGATTTTTCCGACCAGGGCAAAGAAAAACATTCCCTTTCAAGCTGTGCAACCTGTGATATGTGTTCTTTCGAAAATGGTAAAATTATCATAAATATTTCTTACCTTTGATTATAACCGAATTAATATTAAGTTCCCCGTCGAGTATAACAAAATCCGCAAATTTGCCGACCTTTATACTGCCCGTTGTCTTGTCAGCGGAAATTATTTTTGCCGGATTTATTGTACAGGATTTTACAGCCTGTTTAACGGGTATACCGAATTTAACGAGATTTTTAAATTCCTGATGTATGTTAGAAGTTGAAGCGGCAATAGTACCGTTTTCGAGTAAGGCTTTACCGTTTTTGACATAAACCGTCTGACCGCCCATAGGATATTCACCGTCAGGCAAATCGGCGGAACGCATAGCATCACTTACAACTGCTGTCCTGTCCTCACCGAGCAGACGGAAAGCAATTCTCAAATTTGCGGGGTTAATGTGAAAACCGTCACAGATAAGCTCCGCAGTAACATTATCACTGTCCAGCACCGCACCGATAACACCGGGAGCTCTCGCAGAAAGTCCCGACATAGCATTGAAAAGATGCGTTGCGTGTGAAAAACCGTTTTCAATCCCTTTCACCGCTTCCTCATAAGCGGCATCGGTATGTGCCATGGAAACAACCGTAATATCCTTTGCTTTTTGTGCAAATTCCAAAGCACCCTCAACCTCGGGTGCAACATCTGCCAGAGAGACGGGGTATATATTGTAGAGTGCTGTAAATTCTTCAAAATCGGGTTTCCTTATATATTCAGCCTTTTGAGCGCCTTTTTTTGACATGGCAAGATACGGACCTTCAAAATTTATTCCGTGAAGATATGCACCCTGCTCCTTACCTTTGTAATCTCTGATGTTTTCAAAAGCTTTTTTTAAGGTTTCAAAACCCGAAGTAATTGTGGTGGGGCAAAATGAAGTTACACCGTGACGGGCAAGATTTTTTGAAATAATATCAATTGAATCGGGATTTTCGTCCAAACAGTCACCGCCGTTAGAGCCGTGAATATGAATATCAATAAAACCGGGTAACACGGTAAGACCGGTACCGTCAAAAATATCATCGCCGTCAATGTTTTCTGAAATTTCGACGATTTTTTCATTTTCGGTTTTGATATCAAGTCTTTTTAATTCAAAGCTTTCATCATAAATACTTGCATTTTTTATAATCATATAGAAATCCTCCGAAAAACAAGTGAGCAGATCTGTAAGCCGAGTTCTGTCATTTAAGGCAATTATCTATCTGGGAGCTTCGTTGCCGAAGCCCTCAAGCCATCTTTCGAGAAAACGCCGAGTAAGCGCACGACAAAGTCGAAATCTCAGTTGATGTTGCTCCGGATAGGGTTTACACGCCAACAGGGTTCCCCCTGTCGCGGTGAGCTCTTACCTCGCCTTTTCATCCTTACCGATATAATCGGCGGTAATTTTCTGTTGCACTTTCCCTAAGGTCACCCTCGGCGGCCGTTAGCCGTTATCCTACTCTGTGGGGCTCGGACTTTCCTCATACATAAAAATGTACGCAACTGCCCAATCTGCTCACTGTAATATTTTAATTCAAAGCAGTTTGATTGTCAAGTTGCAAATAAGAATTACAAAATTGAATAAAAAAATCTATTTTTATTAAAATTTATTGTTGCAATTTCTTAATTTGTGTGTTACAATATGTTAAAATAAATTTTTAGTAGGTGACAATGATGAAAAAAATAATCTCCGTACTACTTGTTATTTTTTGTTTGTCAGGAATGTTAGTGTTTTCTGCAAACGCGGCAGGTTCGGACGCGATGCTTTACCATACTTATCAGAACAGTATGATTTTTCAGCATGATAAACCCATTACTTTGGCAGGTACTGCGGGTGCCGGCAGCAGAATCACATTTGATATTTATGATAAGTATTCGAAAAAGGTTCGTTCTGCAAACGGTGTTGCAGGAAGTAACGGCAATTTTGAAATTACCTGTAACGAAGGAATATCGCCAAGCTATGATGCCTATACTATAAGAGCTTACGACGACGGTGTACAGTTTGCGGTGCTTTCGGATGTTTTGTTCGGTGTTGTTTGGATGGCAGGCGGACAGTCAAATATGCAATTTGAATTAGGCAGATGTCCGACCGGCGCAGAAATGAAAAGTAAGGGCAAGTTGGGCAGTCAGTATCTCCGCTTTTTGTCGGTAGATTCATTTACATCTTATAACGGAAGAACTGATTTGTATCCGTTAGATCCCCAGAATGATATTTTGGAATGTAAGTGGGTTAAGGGTAATAATTCCGCTATTTACGATTTAAGTGCTGTTAGTTATTATTTTGGCGAAAAGCTTCAAAAAGAACTTAATATGCCTGTTGCAGTCATTATTGACGCTTTGGCAGGTACCTCAATTTACACCTGGCTTTCAAGAGATGCTATTGAGGGTAATGCGGCTGTACGTAATGATGCAAATCGTTATGGAGCTTATATTTCAAGTAGCAATTGGGCCAAATCTTCCATAGATCTTCAATTGACAATGACCGCAAACTTTAACAAAAAAATATATCCCATGCGATTCTTTAAGATTGACGGTATGATTTGGTATCAGGGCGAAAGTGATACAGAAAGAGACTACGGTTGCTATAAGAGAGCATTGGAATTATTACACGATTCTTACAGTGAATTGTTTGGCTTTGAAGATTGTTTGATGCCCTTTGTATGTGCGGAAATTGCAAATTACCATTACGGTGATCAGGTACCTGATTTGGCTTCAATTGTCAATGTTCAGATTGGTGAGCTTCAGCAGGAACGCCCCGAAAGTGTAGCACAGGTTACGGTTTATGACATTGATTTGGAGTGTGCTTACGGTGGATTGGGAGCCATACATCCGTCAAATAAATACGAAGTCGGCGATAAGCTTTCCTATGCCGCATTGGGATTGGTATACAATCTCCACGATACATTTACCGCTCCTGTTATGCGTAGTACAAGAATAAGCGGAAGCAATGTTTATGTGTCGTTTGATAATGTGGGCGACGGTCTTATGGCAAGACAGGTTACAAAGGAATACAGTCCGCTTATATACGGCTTTTCAATCTGCGGTGCAGACGGAAATTATGTTTCGGCAGATGCCACTATTATTGATGAAAGCACGGTAAAGGTTTCCAATGCCCTGGTAACGCATCCGGAAGCAGTTTCCTATGCCTATACCGAAATTACCGAACATTGCAACCTCTTCTCTTCTGAAAACGGAAAACCTCTTTTCGGTGTAACTCCATTTGTTACATATTATCCGTCTAACACCCATTTTAACGATTTTAAAGAGTGGATGGAATGTGATTTTGAAAAGTGTTTCAGAAGTGCCGGAGATTATACATCAAGAGAATTTGATGTATGGGAGCAGAATAGCATAGGTTCCCTGTCGTATGATTACGAAGATAAAATGAGAGGTGCCGCATCATTATCTGCGGAATTTTATATAAACGGATATGTTCTCAGACCGGTTTTGACTTATAATGACGATGTATTCGGTGACGAGGATAACGATTATTCCGGTTATGAGTATATGGGATTCTGGATTAAAAATACTTCCGATGTGGCTGTTACACTGAGCAGTGTGGATTTCTTTACAAGTGATTCGGCGTATTATTCCCCGACTATGTTAACAAGTAACACTATACCGGCACATAGTGATTGGACGGGTATTGTGCTTAACTTAAATAAGTTGAAGTATAAGGGCTCCGGAGTGAATCTCAAGAATTCATTTTTGAAAGATGTTAAGAATATTGAATTCCGTTTTGACAGGGCGAGCGGCTATGCTCCGGCTACCATAAAGTTGGATTATTTTTTCCTTGTGCCGGAAACATCAGGCACCGAAAACACATACGATCAGGATTATCAGGTTACATATTGCGGAAACCGCGGTGTCAATGTTCCGGATTCTGAAAAAACAGCCGTAACGAGAGATTATAAAATTACAGAGAGTATTCCCACAAGAAAAGGTTTCTCATTCGTGGAATGGAATACGCGTGTAGACGGCAGCGGCACATCATATTTGCCCGGAAGTACTTATACAGGAAGAAAAGATTTAGTTCTGTATGCTATTTGGGGAAATGAAGATTTTAATGTAAGAAACTTACAATATGATGCTAAAAACGGCATTATCAGCGGTGTTGATTATGATAATTTGGGAATAGCAATTCTTAAAAGCTCAATACTCAACGATAACCTTGAAATTGTATCGGAAAACGGTAAATATACAACAGGTACAATATTAAAACTTAAAGATTCAAGCGGTAATGTGATAAAGACAGCTGTTCTTGTAGTTTTCGGTGATGTGAATCAGGACGGCGTATGTGACGGTAACGATGCCGTAATTGCGGAAATGCTTAAATCAGGAATGCTTACAAGTGAACAGTTGGGTATTGCCTCAACCAAAGCGGCAGACTGTGACCATGACGGTGTTGTGACCGATGACGATATAGATTTAATGTTCTCTGCCGGTTTGGGTAATAACCGAATAGTGCAGATAAAGAGCTTAGAAATTCAGGTTCAAACTGATGATACGGTTACGGAAACAACATTCTTTGATATATTGTTAAAGCTGTTTACAGCGTTGAAAAATTGTTTGAAATTGTTCGCATTATAATCTGCAAATGAGAATTACACCTCGGTTTTACGGACAGCCGTTTTACCGGGGTGTTTTTTGATTTACATTAGGCAAAATATCCTTTTAAGCATTGACATTAAAGAAAAAATATGTTAGTATTTAACAAGAGAGATATTTTAACTGAAAGGAATGAACACAATGAAAATCTCTAAAAAAATTATTAGTATATTGGTAGCAGTTGTTATGATTGTTTCCATGTGTACAGTTGCATTTGCAGGTGTTGAACCGTCCGGCAAAAAAACTGCAATTGTTTTCACAACAGGTATCGGTCAGACAACAATATTTTCAATGAAGGAAAGGCTTGTATCTGACAGTAAATGCACATCTTGCGTTGACATTGACGGTGATGCTGACAATGCCGCAGACCTTGCAATTGCAAAAGCTGCAGAAATCGGTATAGTAAATGATGCGGTTACAACTGCAATTTATCAGGCATTTGCATTGAATTATGTAAAATTTGATTTTGCGGATGCAGCCGGTAATGTTAAAGCATTTGCAATCAAAAAGTCGGGAGCTGTAAAAGTTGACGGTATTTGCTATGTGGGTGCCGACGGAACAGTTCATACCACATGGGCTGA
>JAZUIT010000191.1:0-6516 GCA_045642385.1 Acutalibacteraceae bacterium | reverse complement strand
ATTTGGAATCCTTGGAATTATATGCACCGACCTCGTCATATCTTTTGTAAATATTAAAATATCTGCTGTCTGCTCCCGTGTGACTGAACACACCGTCAAGGATAATTTTTATACCCATTTTTTCGGCTGATTTTATGAGAGAGTTTAAATCATCCTCGTCACCCAAAAGCAGGTCAATTTTCATATAATCCGCTGTATCGTATCTGTGGTTTGACTGAGCCTCAAATATGGGATTAAGATAAATACAATTTACGCCGAGGGATTTTATATAATCAAGTTTTTCTTCAATTCCCTTTAAATCACCGCAGAAAAAATCATTGTTTTTTACTATGCCGTTTTCAGCTTTCCAATAGGGACATCCGTTGTCCGTTCTTAAAATTCTGTCATCGGGTACATTTTTCTTTTGCGTTCCCGAATTATAAAACCTGTCGGGAAAAATCTGATAAATTATACCGCCTTTAAGCCAGTCGGGAGTTTTGAAATTTCTATCATAAACCGTGAGCTGCCAATCCTCGCCTGCCGTTGACAAAGCACCGACGGAATTTCCAGTATTTGTAATGTAACTTTTACCCCAGGAAGTAAAGTATTCAAAATGATACCAGTAAAGTCCCGGTGCTTCCGTTTTATATTCAAGCTTCCACCATTCCTCGCTGTCACCCTCCATTTTTTCCCAGAAAAAATCAAATGCCTTGAAAGAATAATCATCATCCCTGTGAATGACAAGCTTCACACCTGTACACTTCATACTTCTCGGCATAATTACCCTGAAATATGTGGTTTCACCATCTGCCATAGCACCGAATTTTTCTTTATGCAGTTTACTTCTCGAATTAAATGGGATAAAATCCATAAAAATTTATTTGCCTGCTTTCTTTCTTTTATTTCTAAGCTCATTAAAAAATGAAGTCAGCATTTGTGAACATTCTTCCTCACAAATACCGCAGTACAATTCCGGCTTATGGTTATACGGTAAATCAAATAAATTCACCACCGAACCGCAGGAACCGGCTTTATTATCAAAAGCACCGAAATAAACCCGTCTTATTCTCGAATTAATGATTGCACCGGCACACATTGGGCAAGGCTCCAAGGTTACATACAAATCACAGTCAAAAAGCCGCCAACCGCCAAGCTTTTTACAGGCATTATTTATTGCCTCTATTTCCGCATGAGCCAAAGAATTTTTATCCGTTTCCCTGCGGTTTCTGCCTGTACCTATAATTTCATTATCCTTGACAACCACCGCACCAACGGGAACTTCACCCTCGGACTGTGAAATTGCGGCTAACTTCAAAGCTTCTTCCATAAACCTATTCATCTCGGCACCACACTTATTCCTATGTTTACAAACAATAAAATAATTGCAATAATCATCGGAGCATTAACAATAAATGCTTTGAATTTTTTTCCGGATGATAAAAAAATCTGAGGCTTATAAAATTTTGTATGCCAATGCTTTACAATAAGAACAACAATAAAAATTATTCCCAAAATTATGCAAACTATATTCGTCAAAAGATAAACAACTGTTGCAAAACTTTCATTGTGGCTTTCGATAATCGTAATCAAAACAGAATATAAATTGTTCATAAAATGAATAATAATTCCCGTCCAGATGCTTTCCGTGAACACAACCGCATAACCCAATCCGACACCCACAATAAAAGCAAATATACCCTGCACAAAATCACCATGCATCAATGCAAAAACAAATGCGGAAGTAAATACGGCAAACATATCACCGTATTTTCTCAGAGCTTGCATAAGCACACCTCTTACGGCAAATTCCTCCACTAATGCGGGAATGACCGCAATTCTTAATATTGTAATAATGCTTTCCGCAACGGAACAATTTGTGCTTACCGTCTGGGTGTAATAATGGGACTGCAAACCAACAGAAGAAATTGCAGAAACAATAAATGCCGAAATGAAATTTGCTATAAGACAAAACGCAAAGACGGTAAATATAACCAAAACCGGGTTTCTGTCCTTTCGAGGTGATGAAAACGGTATTAAATTAACGCTTTTTTCACTTTTCTTTGACAGACCGATAATTAAAAACGGAATAAACACGGAACACACGGAAAGCAATATATTCAGAGAATTTTTAAAGATAAAATTGTTATTATAAATATCTGCCCAACCGAAAAGACTTACTGCTGTTACAATAACATTGTTTATAACAAGAAAAGCAATTACTGCCAATCCGCAGGCAAAGCCCAAATTTTTTATCCTGTATTTATTTCTTTCTGCAATCATTGAATTTTCATTCGGTTGATAATAATAGTCGTACATATTTTCCCCTTTAATAAAAAAAATATAAATTATCGCTTAGTGCTTGAAAAATTATAAATGATTTGTTATAATAGATTATATTGATTATGTTTATGAAATGAGATGATTATTTGATAAAACCGGTTGCAATTACCGCAGATACACCAATTGACCTTTCACCTGAGGATGCGGCTCGTTTTAACATTACCACAATTCCGTTACATGTCACTTTGGGAGATAAAAGCTTCTCTGATGGTATTGATATTGTTCCCGAAGATATTTTCAAAAATTATGATGAAAATCATACTCTGCCCAAAACCTCCGCGATTTCAGTCGGAGAATATGAAGCATTTTTCAAAAGCTTTACCGATAAAGGCTATGCAGTTGTACATCTGTCTTTAAGCTCCGGCATTTCATCCACCTATCAGAATGCTGTTATTGCATCTGAGGATATGGAAGATGTTTATGTCGTTGATACGCTTCAACTTTCGACCGGTATGGCTGTTTTGGGTATCAAAGGTACCGAAATGCGTGACAAGGGCATTGATGCTAAAACAATCTATGAAAAGCTTCTCTCAATGAGAGAATTGGTTGTAACATCTTTCGTTATTGACACACTCGAATACCTTTACAAAGGTGGTCGCTGTTCTGCTTTGTCAGCTTTCGGCGCAAATTTGTTTAATATAAAACCCAGCATAATTATGCCTGACGGTTGCCTTCATGTGGGTAAAAAATATCGTGGTAAAATTGATGCGGTTCAGGTTCAATATATCAACGAAACTTTGAAAAAATATGATGATATTGATTATGACAGAATATTTATTACTCATACCGGTACAAGTCCGAAGCAGGTTAAAGCTCTGAAAAAAGTTATTGCAGAAAATTGCAGTTTCAGAGAAATTTTGGAAAGTACGGCAGGCTGTACAGTCACCGCCCACTGCGGCAAAAACACAATGGGTATACTGTTTATGCGCCGTCCGTCATGACAGAAGATAATCTTTTAAATCTTTAACAGTTGGAACTATATAATCGGCATTTGCGTTTTCAAGCTCTTCACGGCTGCCGAAGCCGTAGAGTACGCCAATGCCGGTTATTTTTGCGTCTTTTGCACCGATTATATCAAATTCTCTGTCCCCTACCGATATCAAAAATCAAACCGTCAAATTTATTCTGCATCCTTTTCACCTTTTTTAAATATAAAGAATTTACTGAAAAAGTAATTAAGAATTACAACGATAACTGCGAGAATTACCTTTGCTATCATCTTACCGCCTATTGCAAATTCAGGTAAAATTTCCCAAGTAATATTACCCATTTTACAAATGTCAACAAGCAACCAAAGTCCGGCTTCCTCAATTACAAATGACAAAACTCTTGCACCGGTAAAGGAAATTATTTCCTTAATTATTACTTTTCCTGCGAATGATTTACTCTCAAATACAAATAATTTGTTTGTTATGTATGCAAAAGCAACTGCAACAATCCAAGCAAGGAAATTTGAGAATAAATAAAATTTATCACCCAACATCATATCAAAAAGCTTGAATGCGGCAAAATTTACAACTGTTGTCAACACGCCAAAGATTACATACAAAATTGTTTCCTTGTTAAATACCTTTTTTAATAGCTCTTTCATACCTTAATTTCAACCTCCACACCTAAAAGTTCATTATATTTTTCTATAATAGGTTTAACATTTTCATTAACAAATTGCTCTGTCTGCTGAGGAGCTCTGCCCACAAATGCCGCCGGGTCTAACAAAGCTTTTAATTCTTCCAAATTCATCCCGAAGGCTTCATCTTTTGCAATTCTTTCAAGCAAATCATTTGGTTTGCCTTCTTCTTTTATTACCTTACCTGCCGCCATGGAGTGTTCACGGATTTTTTCGTGTAAATCCTGTCTGTCACCACCCTTTTTGACAGCCGCCATCATAATATTTTCAGTTGCCATAAAGGGTAACTCATCCCATAAATGCTTTTCAATCATTTTCGGGTAAACCACAAGACCGCTTGCAACATTGATATAAACTTCAAGTATTGCGTCCGTTGCCAAAAAGCCTTCCGCAATGCTTATCCTCCTGTTTGCGGAGTCGTCAAGAGTTCTTTCAAACCACTGCGTTGAGGCAGTTATTGCTGGATTTATGGTGTCACTAATAACATATCTTGCAAGTGAAGCAATTCTCTCGCTTCTCATAGGATTTCTTTTGTATGCCATAGCCGAAGAACCTATCTGCTTTTTCTCAAAGGGTTCTTCCATTTCCTTTAAATGCTGTAACAATCTTAAATCATTGGTAAATTTTGCGGCGGACTGCGCAATTCCGGAAAGTACGAACAAAACCTCTGAATCTAATTTTCTCGAATAAGTCTGACCTGAAACGGGAAAACATTTTTCAAATCCCATTTTCTCGGCAATTTTTTTGTCAAGCATTTTGATTTTTTCGTGGTCGCCGTCAAACAGCTCCATAAAGCTCGCCTGCGTTCCTGTTGTACCCTTTGAACCTAACAACCACATATTTTTAAGCTGGTTTTCGACGGCATACACATCCATAACCAAATCCATAAGCCACAGTGTTGCTCTTTTTCCTACTGTGGTCGGCTGTGCAGGCTGAAAATGCGTAAATCCTAAGCATGGCATATCTTTATATTCCAAAGCAAATTTTGACAAAACATCAATCAAATTGACAAGTTTTTTCAAAATAAGCTTTAAGCCCTCTGTCATAGCGATAACATCGGTGTTGTCGCCTACATAACAGGATGTTGCACCTAAGTGAATTATCGGCTTTGCCGTGGGACACTGAACACCGTAAGCATAAACATGGGACATTACATCGTGACGAACAACCTTTTCACGCTCCGTTGCTACATCATAATTAATATCATCAATGTGAGCTTTTAATTCGGAAATCTGCTCATCAGTAATGTTGAGTCCTAACTCCTTTTCACTTTCTGCCAAAGCCACCCACAATTTTCTCCATGTTTTAAATTTAAAATCAGGAGAAAAAATATACTTCATTTCTTTGCTTGCGTACCTTGAATTTAAAGGACTTTCATATACATCTTTCATTTGAGTTTTCCCTTCTGAAAAAATTTGCATTTTTATAAAATTTATGTTAGAATATAATCAACAAAATAAGAGGTGGTAATCTTATGTTTTGTAATAACTGCGGACGAAATAATCTTGATACTGCGTCGTTCTGTGAAAACTGCGGTGCACCGTTAAACAACTTTACACAAAACCCATACCAAAATCATCAATCTGCGCCTGTTCCCAAATGTATAGGTAACGGTCAAATAGTTACGAATCTTATACTGTCATTCCTTTGTGCTCAGTGGATTTGCATTATTCTTGACATTGTTTCCTTAGTTTTCAGGAGCAACTATGAAAACGCACTTCGTTATGGCGATTATAAAACCGCTCAGTCAAAAGCTTCTTCAATCAAAACAATGATGATAATTTCCTGGATACTCTACGCTATCACAATTGCTGTGATTATCACAATTCTCATCGTAGCAGGTACCGCATTTTCATTTACAGTTAACCGTTACGGGACGGAGCTGTTTAACAGCTTCTCAGCAATGATGTAATGTGTTTTAACTGCAAAAGGTTTTGTACTTTTTTGCAGTTTTTTATTTTATTATATCAGAAAAACATCTCTGCAAATACTCATATTGATTATATCACACTTGCATTTTTTTATCAACCGAATTTAGCATAATTTATTTTTGTAAAAAAATAAAAAAATTTCAAAAAAAGTATTGACTTATTCAATTAAGTGTGGTATATTATATGGCGTTGAGGCGCTGGTGTAGCTCAGTTGGTAGAGCAGCTGATTTGTAATCAGCAGGTCGGGGGTTCAAGTCCGTCCACCAGCTCCATTTTAATTAAATAAGTATGGGAGAGTTCCCGAGCGGCCAAAGGGAACAGACTGTAAATCTGTCGGCGATGCCTTCGGTGGTTCGAATCCACCCTCTCCCACCAGAAAAATCGACAAGTTTTGACAGAAGCTTGTCGATTTTTCAATGAAGTCGCCCTTTCGGGCTAATGAAGAATGAAGACGCTTACACTAATGAAGAAATTGAAATGAGAAAACGAGAGAAAACAGGCGACTTTACTTCATTAGTGAGCGAAGCGAACATCTTCATTTTGCTTCATTAACGAACGAAGCGAGTGACTTCATTCAAATTGTGCTATTTCGTTGTCCAATCACGCAAAACGACAAACCTCTGTTGAGATTTGTCGATT
>JAZUIT010000190.1:0-8908 GCA_045642385.1 Acutalibacteraceae bacterium | reverse complement strand
TATCTTTCTTTATCCACTAAGCTCATTTTTTACAATATTTACATTTTGGATGATTTCAATCAATAATACTATAAGCCATAGAACCGAGATTGTAATGTTAATTAGTATAGGTTTAATTTCTGTAGCAGTAGTTGTAACATATTTATTCTATTTTTATGCATCAAGAAACAAAGCCAATCTTACGGATTTACAACTTCAAATGGAAAAAATTACTATGGAAAAAGATTATTATACGCTACTTGAACATCAGCAGGGAGAGTTGAAACGAATCGTTCATAACGAAAAAAATCATTTACAGGCATTAAGGAGTATTTCAAATGACAGGGAAGTAAAAGATTATATTGATTCTATTTATTCTGACCTTAGGAACAACGAGTTGAAAAGTCGGACAGGAAATAAATTCCTTGATTGTGTAATAAACAAATATGCTTTACAATGTGAAATGTCAAATATCAGTTTTATAGTAAATATTAAAACTGCAAATCTTTCTTTTGTTAGCGATGCAGATATAATTATTTTAATTTCAAATCTTATGGATAATGCAATAAGAGCCGCTTCAGAATCACAGCAAAGAGCTGTTGAACTTAACATAAATACAGCAGTCGGTCATACCGTAGTTACCTGTGTCAATTCATGTGATATAGAGCCGAAACAAATCAATCATACACTTATAACAACAAAAGAAAATTCTGATATGCACGGCTTCGGCATTAAAAATATCAAAAAGATAGCTAAAAAATACCACGGTGATTATGATTGGAGATTTTCAAAAAAAGATAATGAATTCATTAGTATAGTTACTATAAAAAGTTAGAACAAAAAAATCATATAACCCGACAACTCATTTTGCGTGAGCTGTCGGGTTTTTGTAATTATCGAAATAATTATTTCACCTTACAGATTTTTGAAGTAAAATTACCGCCCCGTGTGATTCCGTCATAGGTTTTATATGCTCTTACTGTAAAATATCCGTTCCCGCTTTTGATACCGGCAAGTGTACAACTTGTTGTTTTACTGTTTACAATTAATTTTCTCTGCCATTTGGAATCAGAAGTAGGTTTGTAATAAATTCTGTAGCTTGTTGCGCCCATAACCTTATTCCACTTAATATTAACCTTTTCTTTCGAGCCTGAACTAACCCTAAAACTTACGGTGGAGGGATTTGTTGCCGTTTTAAAATTTGTAAAACTTGGTGATAAAAATTCTTTATCATTTACTGATTTGTAAGCTCTCACAGTAAATGCGTAGATTTCACCGGGATTTAATTTGTTTATAAGCTGAATATTATTTCCGTCTTTAGTTTTTGCATATTGTTGCCATTTTTTTAGTGTTTTGTTGTATAAATACACCACATATCCGTCAACTCCCTGCACCTTATCCCAAGTAAGCTTAATTGAGTTTGCAGAGGTGGCTGATGCCTTTATTCCATATACATTTCCCGGAAGTATCTGATAGTTTTTTATAATTGTTCCGGAATAATCACCTTTACCGATTATCTTAATATAAGCTGTTCCGATAGTATTGTTATTGTTGTATGTATATGTATAATCAATTTTCAGCTGTAATATTTTGTTACTATCCTTTACTGTTACAACCGGTCTGCATTGTTTGCCGTTAAATTTATAATTACTTGTTGAAAGCGTCACTTCACATTTATCGATATTGCCTTTATTTATAAGGAAATAATCAAATTTGTTATTCTTTGCATATTGATATGCAAAGCTACCAAAATTACATATAATTTTAAAATCGTCTTGCTTTACTATGCCGTTTGTTTTCAGGCAATATCCAAGTGCATTTTCCCCGATTTTTTTGACATTGTCGGGTATTGTTATTTCGGAAAGCAGATTACAATTAAAATACGCATTTTTTCCGATTTCAGCAACGGTTTCGGGAATGACAACAGATATAATATTGCTGTTTTCAAAAGCACCTGTCCAAACTCCCATATAATGTTCAGTTTCATATATTTCAGAACAACCATCAATTTTTATTATGGTGTATTCATCAAGCTTGGACGGAATAATTATATTTTCATCTTCACCGTTATATTTTACGACAGCAGCTTCAGTATCTGAAATCTTATAATATACCCAATCGCCGCTTATTGCATAACCGTTCAGTAGTTTTAGTTGTTCATCTTTTGCTGATGAAATAACAGGAACTGTTAAAACTCCCGAAATGAAAATTGTTAACGCCAAAACCTCTGTTATAAACCTTTTAAAAATCATATTAATTCCTCCTTAACTCCATTTGTTAAAAAAGTTTCAAATATTGTTAATTTTCTATCACTTTATCAATAAATTGGTAAATAAGATTTCTATGAATTGTAATTATTATTGTATAATTCATTCATAGACTAAACAAAACATCTATATGATATTTTACACACCCCCAGTTGTTTTTTTATTTTAAAAAGAATTCACCTCCCCATAACAAATTCTTGAACGAATTGTATTTATCAATCTATATACATAATTCGAAGCGTACAATTATTATGTATTGATGATAGTACGAATTTTCAAGTTGGTCAATATTTAAGGAAAAATCGCATAATTATTATGAAAAAACGCAAAAACATAAACGAGTGCGTTAAAGAAGATTCAGCAGCTTGATAGTACAAGTTACTTTCTCGCTAAAGAAACAGCAAAAACTGTCTTGATTAATCAAAAAACACAGAAAATATAAATAAGACAGGGGACGGTTCTATGTCCTAAAAGTCAGGACATAGAACCGTCCCCTGTTTGGTACTTTACAAAGTATAATTTCCGTGTTAAAATTATTTGGAAAGGACGGCGAAAACAATGATTAAAACTATCGAAAACGAAAACTTAAAGGTACAGATTTCTGATATGGGTGCTGAGTTACAAAGCATTTTTAACAAAAATAACAACTGTGAATATTTATGGTACGGCGATGAAAAAATCTGGTCAGGTCGCTCACCTGTTTTGTTTCCCATTGTGGGTGAGGTTTTGGACGAAACATACACATACAACGGTAAAGAATATCATCTGAACCGTCATGGCTTTGCAAAATTTTCAAAGTTTGATGTTGTAAAGGAAACACCGACTTGCGTAACATTCTCACTTAAAAGCAGTGAAAAAACCTTGAAGGTTTATCCTTTTGAGTTTGAGCTTCTTGTTACATTTTCAATCGAGAATAACCGCATCACCGTGAAGCACGAAGTAATTAACACCAATGACGGTGAAATGTATTTTTCACTGGGCGCTCATCCCGGTTTTAACTGTGAAATAGGTGACAGTCTTGTTTTTTCTGAAAAAGAAACACTCAATACCGAAAGGGTAAACGAAAAGGGAGTCAGAATTGACGAAACTTTCCCCGTATTAAATAACAGTAGCGAAATTATTATCACAGAAAATATTTTTGATACGGATGCCTTGATTTTCAAGGGCTTTAAATCGAAGTCAATTACATTAAAAAGTCCCAACCATTCGAGAGAAGTCAGGTTTAATTTAGGTGATGCACCTTACCTCGGAATATGGGCAAAGCCCGGTGCTCCTTATGTATGCATTGAGCCATGGCACGGCGTATGCGATACTTGCCACGGCAACGAAGATTTTTCAAAGAAGCAATTTATAGAGCATTTAAACAAGGGTGAGAATTTTGAATTTACATGGTTTGCCGATATAATCTGATAGTAAACCAAAAGGACTGCAAAAAGCCGAAAACTTTTTGCAGTCCTGTTTTTATGCTTTTTTAGTCTGAGTCAAAAATCTGACTATTTTGAATACGATTTTTCCAAAAATCGGTATAGTATCAATATATAAATTATAATCCGTACCCTTTGTTGTGATAACCAAATCGGTTGCGTTTGTAATGCCCTGATTTCTCAGCTCGTCAACAATTAATTTAGCTATAACCTCGTTACCCAGAGCACTGGGGTGAACCGAATCATCAGCCACATATTCCTTATGATTTCTGAAAGCAGTTGCAACATCTACAAGATAGAAACTGCCGGGATTGTCTTTCAGGTAATCGGTAATAACCGAGTTTGCTCTTGCCATTCCCTCACCGCAGAAAGTACCTGCCGGACCGTACCACGGGGTATAAACCGTCTGCAACACAATTTTTGCATCGGGATTTACAAGTCTTATGGTGTCAATAATTTCATAGAAATTTTTCTTTGCATTTACCGCAATATTATCAATTTCCGTATTATCTTTTTTGAGCCAAGTAACAAACATTTTCGCAATTCTTCCGATATTAATTACCCTGTTTTCGTCCAGGAAATAATCGTTTCCGCAGATTGAAATTAAAATAATGTCGGCATTTTTTATGTAAGTCTGTATGGAAGCTTCTTGAACCTTTGCAAGCAGAGAGGCGGTGGTTTCACCCTCGCCAAAGGATAAATTTTTATAATTATAACCTATAGTATCGGCTACAATTTTTCCGTAAACAGCATTTGTATTTTCTTTTAAACCGTATCCGTAGGAAATTGAATCTCCGAAAACTATAAGATTTTTCTGTTCCTCAGCAGATGCACAAATTGAACAAAGACTGAAAATAACTGCAATTGCAAGAAAAATTGAAATGATTTTTTTAAACATATCATATCCTCCTTAAATTACATTAAGTATTGTCTGAGCATACACTCTTGCAAGAAAATCATTTGGATGATTAACATTGTTACCCGTCATATCGAAGTATCTTTTGCGTTGAAGCAAAGCTCTGTGCATTGTGGTCATCGGTGCTACCGTGAGATAATCGCAATTTGTCGCAAGCCTTATCAATTCATGTTCAAAATATTGTTGATTGCCCCAGAAATTTTTAAGCAAGGAATTGGGAAGCATTGTAGAAATAAGTACAATTTCCGCATCGGGACAGTCTTCTTTGATAATGTCAATCGTTTTCTTTGTAAGTCTTTTGTATTCTGCGGGTGATGTAGTGGCATTATTCATACCGAAGCCTAAGAACACTAAATCGGGGTTATATTTGCAAACTCTTTCTTTTACTTCTTCTACACCCCATTGTGCATCTTTACCGCCCACAGCGGTGTTTATTACTTCACATTTTGAACCGTATTTCTGTTCAAGCCCCATAGCGGCAAGCAAATCCCAGCCGGGCATATAGGGAGGTACATTTATGAAATCTGCACCGCTGACATTTGACCTTGCGGAAATACTGTCGCCGAAACAGACAATTTTCAAAGGTTCAGAGTTTGCCAGCTTTTTACGAACAATAGGTAATTTGCCCTCCTCTTTCTGAGGAACAAACAAAAAGTTACTCGGTTTATGCTTATAAGTCACTGCAACCTGAGTTGCGGTAAATGTGGTTTTCTCGCCGAAATACAGAAAATTTCCGTCAAATTTTTCCATTGAGGCACCTTCAATTTTTTCGGAAAGATAATATTTGTCATACTTCCACGCAAAAATTTTATCGGATAATCTTTTTATTCCGGTTTCGGTTACTTCGTAATCAACGCCCCTTTTGTATTCAATATCAAGTCCGGAATTTTTTACACTTATTACTTCCGTCGGGTTATAAAGCAGGGGGGCTTCATCACAGGTTCCGTCCTCGTTTTCAATAAACATCAAGGTTTCATTTTCAATTATTTCTCCCTGCCACACAGGTTCAATATAAGATTTCCACATATTAATTTACTCCTTGCGGTGTTGTATTTTCAACTCGTCCTGCTGCATCATTTAACAATTTATCGTACAATTTAGCATTAGTGTCATCCTTGACATTTTCTTTTGCGTACTTATCGTAAAGTGCCACAATATCACTTGCAGAATAATATTTATATATTTCCTTATGGTCATCATAATATGCCATTTTGATTGTGCGCTTTGCAATTGAAAGCTTGACATCGCTTGTGAATTTAGGATTGTTCCAATCATATCTTTCAAGGCTTCTGAGAAATTCGTTTGTCATTTCATATCCCAATTCCTCGGTTGAGCCGCTTGTGACTTCACGCAGAAGTCTTTCGTAAATGGTCAGTGAACCAATACTGTTATTATCCACAAAGCTGTCAATCAGCATCATAATTTCATCATTTTTATATTGTTTATAAATCGTAGTTACACCTGATTCATAAATCAAATATATCATTTTATCAACAGCACGCTCTTTGTTTTTCTGAGAAAAATCCGGACTTTTCCAATCCTTTGCAGTAAGTGCCTGTACCTGTGCATCACTTAACCCCGAATAACTATCATCCTCGGAGGTGGTTACAGTGATTGAATTAGGCTTGTTTATATCCGACGGTCTGTGCATAAGATTTTTTTCAACATAAAAATATACAAAAATGCTTGTGGAAATAACAACAAAAACGATTGAAGCAATCAAAGCTTTGTTTATCTGAAACTCCCTTGGCTTGTCAGGGTCAACAACAATAATATCGGTTATTGTTTCAGCTTCAATTTCTGCTTCATTATTGATTAATTCCGATTCCGGAAATTCAACAACCGCACCGCATTTTTTACAGACAATCGCATTATTGGGAAGCTTTGCACCGCATTTTTCACATTTCATAGCTTTTTTCCTTTCGATTATTATTTATAAAAAAGACGAATATTTCTTTCAATTACTTTTTTGCCACGCCAGCCGAAGGCTCTGTTTTCAATTTCAACATCTGACCGAACTTCTGAAATTACATCATCAAGAAATTCTTTTATAGGTTCTGTTTTAATATTCACATTCATGGGGCATATATCCTGACATAAATCACAGCCCCACAAGGTTTTTCTTTGCTTCATAATTTTTACTGTGTCTGGTGTAAGCTCACCCTTTGCCTGAGTTAAAGAAGAAAGACAGTTTTTTTTCTTGTCACCGCAGACGACATCGCAATTTTGTTTGCACATTCCGCAATGCAGACACTCCCCGTTGTAATCAGTGGCATCTGTTTTCAAAGTAGTAACAATCTCTCCTAAAAAAACCCATGAGCCGTAGTCTTTTGTTATAAGTAAACCGTTGTCACCCTTTACGCCGATACCTGATTTTACAGCGGCATCCACCTCCGGTATGGGCGAATTATCGGAAAACCATTCGAACTTTTCGCTTGGAAAAGCCGCTCTGAGTTCCCCGGTTATTTTTGTGAGATAATCACCCAAAACCAAATGATAATCTTTCACAACGGCATATTTTGAAATGTTGAGATTTTTATAATACTCATCCGGGAGCTTGTATGGAAAAGCCAGCATTATAACGGTTTTTGCATTTTCGGGTATTCTGCTTTTTGCTCTGCAATCAAGCAAATCAAGCTTTGAAAAATCACAGAACCCAAACAATTTTATTGAATTGTTTTTTATAATTTTATCAATTGTTTTCATAAGCTTTGAGCTATTGCTATCATCAGCGGCATTGTAAGAATCGAAACAAGGCTTATAAGGGCCACAACATTTGAAGCAAGTCTTGCATCCCTATTATATTTTGCCGCAAACATTACCGTATTATTTGCACTCGGTGCAGAAGAAGCAATAGTTATTGCCGTTGCTATCTCAGTATCTACTGAAAAAATTTTCAGCACGCCGAGTAAAATAAACGGCAACACAATTAACTTTAATACGAGAGTAAGATAAACTCTGCTGTCTTTCAGTACGGCTTTTATTTTTGCATTTGCAAGATATGTTCCGAAAATTAACATTGCAACAGGAGTATTAAGACCTGCAATATAATCGAGGGGAGTACTTATTATTTGGGGAAGCTTAACCGACAATAAGAACAGGGGCAGTCCGATTATAACCGACATTGTTCCGGGATTTAAAATAAGCTTGCTTAATTTATAATCCTTTTTATCCTCAGACATAAGCCTTACACCGTGGGTAAAGCACATTATATTGAACACCATAACTATTGCTGAACAATAAAAAGTTCCCGTTGTTCCCAGAACCGCATTGGTTAAAGGCAGACCCATATAGCCTACATTGCCGTATACCGAGGAATATTTGAAGATACAATCGGTTTCCCTGTGTTTTTTTCTGAAAAAAGGTAAGGATATTAATATGCCGACAATGTGCAATATAAATCCCAACAATATTACAATTAAAAAGCTTATAGCCGTTTCCTTAGAAAAATCCATTGATATAAAGGATTTAATTATTACGGCAGGTGTTATTATGTAAAATAACAGGTCAGTACACTTTTTAGCAACCTTTTCGGGGAACCAGCCTATTTTATCGGCAATTGCACCTACTGCAACCATTATATATAAAATTGCAACCTGACTTGCGGCAATTTTAACATTTGAAAAAAACATTATTCAATTCCTTCTGTTTCGGTTACTTCCACCTCAGCAACCTTGTTTTTGAATGTGTTTGCGACGAACAGAACGATAAACACAGCCAATGCTATATCCCACAATTCAACCGGTGCATCAGGAGAAAGCATTGCACCCTTGCCGATAATTACCATAAACAATCTGGGCAGACTGCACAAAAGTGCCATCAGTGCCGCAATAAGACCGTAGCCCGTAACTTTCCATTCAATTCCTTTCGGATTTACATTTGCCACCACCTGTGCAAATGCCATAAAGAAAAGCATCGTAAATAATATCATTATTATTTCGTAAAATAAATCGGAGATTCTTATATAGCTTATTGTACGGACAAGCTTTGCCAACATTCTGAAAATTGACCAAAGAAGCGGTGACAAAGCAAGCAAACGAAACTTTGATATATCGAGTTTTTCGCCCAAACAGCTTACACGGAAAAGTATATAATAAATTGCGGACAATATGAGGAATATTACTTCAAATGCTCTTGAAACTCCGCCGGATTTCAATAAATATTCTCCGAGAGAGTAATTGTTAAAGGTGAACATTTTTCTGTACTGAGCAACTATTTCGATGAATCCCTTTAATTGAACAAGTGAATTGTATAAAAGCAAAATTGCAGTAACTATTGCGAAAAATCCCAGGGGTCTGTTACCCTTTATATCAATATTCGGT
>JAZUIT010000189.1:0-6356 GCA_045642385.1 Acutalibacteraceae bacterium | reverse complement strand
AAGTTTTGCGAGGTTACATATCAGGCGTACGAGAAAAGATTCAATAAATATTTCGGTACGGTTGTTCCCGCAATTTTTACGGATGAACCGCAGTTTGCAAGGGTAACTCAATTAGCATTTGCCGAATCAAGAATGCAGATTGTACTGCCGTTTACCGAAAAATTAGCTGACATTTACAAAGAAAAATACAGTGTGGATTTTTACGATATAATTCCCGAGCTTGTATGGGATAAGCCTGAAAATGAAGCACCTACATACAGATACTATTACCACGATTTACTTGCGGAAATGTTTGCAACTGCATTTTCAGACACACTGGGCGAGTGGTGTGAAAATAATAATATCGCATTCACGGGTCACATGATGAACGAACCGGGACTTGACACACAGAGTGTATATGTGGGCGAGTGTATGCGTTCATACAGAAAGTATCAAATTCCCGGAATTGATATGCTTGCGGAATGGCGTGAATACACCACCGCAAAGCAGGCGCAAAGTGCGGTACACCAGTACGGCAGAGAGGGTATGATGTCCGAGCTTTACGGTGTTGCAAACTGGGATTACGATTTTAAAAGGCACAAAATGCAGGGTGACTGGCAAACAGCCTTAGGTGTTACGCACCGTGTACCTCATTTGGCATTTTATTCAATGCACGGCAATGCAAAGCGTGATTATCCTGCACCTATATTCTATCAATCCCCATGGTACAGGGAATATAAGTACATTGAAGATTATTTTTCAAGAGTAAATACAGCTCTCACAAGAGGTAAGCCTGATGTAAAAATCGGTGTAATTCATCCTATTGAATCCTATTGGCTTTATATGGGACCCAATGATACAAGCGACAATGCCGCAACTGAGTTAAAAAACGCATTTCTTGATGTTACGAAATGGCTTTTACTGTCACAGCTTGATTTTGATTTTATTTCCGAAGCACTGTTGCCCGAACAGTTTAAAAATAAAAACAACACACAGTTTACGGTTGGCAAAATGGATTATGATGTTGTGGTTGTTCCCAACTGCGAAACTATCCGCTCAACCACTTTATCATTATTAAAAGATTTTACTGCGAGAGGCGGTAAAGTTATTTTCACCGGTGTGAAGCCTAAATACATTGACGGTGTTTCCGACAGCAAGGCTCAGGAATTTATTGACGAAAACAATCTTTATGTAAGCTTTACGAAAAATGAATTGATAAAGGCTTTGGATGAATATAGAACAGTCGATATTTATGAAAGCACCGGTGTTCGTTCCGACAGTAAAATTTATCAGCTCCGTGATGATGAGGATTGCAAATGGCTGTTTGTATGCAATGCTGACAAGCCTGCCGATATGTATAAGATAAACGCTACCGATAATGAAATAAGAATTAAGGGTAAATATTCCGCAACGGAATACTGTGCTTTGACGGGTGAAATTAAGCCGAGAGCAGTTAAATATAAAAACGGTTACACCTGTATAAACCAGGTAATGTATGCACAGGACAGCTTACTTTTAAAGCTTACGGAGGATAATTCTTCTGACGGCGTTGTTGACTGTGTAAAGGAATATGAAGCATACACCCGTGCATCTTTACCACAAAGCATCACAATGTCCGAGCCTAATGTTTTGCTTCTTGACTTAGCTGAGTACCGTTTTGATGACGGCAACTGGCAGCCGCTTGAAGATTTACTGAAAATTACCGTTAAATACAGAAAGCATTTAGGTTATCTTGATGACGGATGTCAGCCCTGGGCACAGACCGAAAGTCCCGTTATCGAACACGACCTCACATTGAGATATAAGATTAATTCCGATATTGAGGTTTCGGGTGCATATCTTGCCGTGGAAGATGTTGAGGATAACACATATTATCTCAACGGCAAGGAAATTGAAAAGGTTACTGACGGATATTATGTCGATAAATGTTACTCTAAGCTTAAATTACCTGAGCTTATGAAGGGCGAAAATATTATAGAAATAAAAATACCTTTCGGTGCAAAAACCACGGTTGAGTGGGCGTATCTTTTAGGTGATTTTGATGTTGAGACCAACGGTTACACTTCGAAAATTCTTGCCAAGAGAAATAATATAGTTTACGGAAATATTATGGGACAGGGTATGCCTTTCTATGGCGGTAATATTACATATAATTCTGAATTTGAAACTGAGTCAGGTGAATATGCCGTAAGAGTAAGTAAATTCGGTTCGCCTGTATTAAAGGTTATTGTTGACGGTAAGGATATGGGGGATATTGCGTTTTTCCCGTATACTCTCAATTTAGGAAAGCTTACAGCCGGCAAGCATAAGTTACAGCTTGTGGCATACGGTAACAGATATAATTCTTTCGGTGATGTTCACAGTACTCTTAACAAAGAATGTATCGGTCCAATGAGTTGGTTTACTGAGGGCGGAGAGTTTGTTTATGAATATCAGTTCAGAAACGCAGGTATTATCTCAACCCCCGAAATTTTAAAGGTTACTCAAAAGGAAGTAAAATAATGAAAAAGGTTATTGTTATTAACGGAGCCGGCGGTGTGGGCAAGGATACCATCTGTGATATTGTTGCCGAACACTATAAGGTGAAAAATGTTTCTACTATAACTCCGATAAAAGAAATTGCCTTAAAATTGGGTTGGGAGGGCAAAAAAGAAGACAGGGACAGAAAATTCCTTTCCGATTTAAAACAGGCTTTTTCAGATTATAATGACTTACCGAATAATTATGTTGTTGAGGAATATAAAAACTTCCTCAATGACGATAATGAAATTCTTTTTGTGCATATCAGAGAGGGTTCACAAATCAAGCATTTTTGTGAAAGCATCAACGGTGATTGCATAACTCTTTTAATAAGAGGCAGAGGCAAGGAACACTACGGAAACGCCTCTGATGATATGGTGAACGATTATGATTATGAGTTCACTTATGATAATATAAAATCATTGGAAGAATTACCCGAAGATTTTATGAGCTTTTTTAAAACAATTATAAATAATTAAAAACAAAGCCACCGATTCGACCGGTGGCTTTGTTTTTTAACATGGCTCTTTTTTTGTTAATTAATCATTTTCATCCTTTAATGTTTCTATAATTACATCTTGATTATTTGTGTTTTCATCCTGCTCATTTTCTTGAATTGTATTTTGTTTATCCGGTTCATATTTAAATTGTTGAGATAAATTGATATCCGATTCTGTTGTATCGCAACTTTTTTCATCTGTATCATGTTTGTTTTGATAAGAAGTCATTGAAAAAGATTTTTTGTAGCTTCCGTAAATTTTTGTTCTGTATACGAATATTAACAAAATCAGAAAAGCTAATGAAAAGAATGAAATAATCAGTCCCAATTTTAAACCGCGTGGCATATATTTTAATTCAACAGAGTGACTTCCTGCTGTAATATCAATACACATAAGTGCATCACCGAGAGCATGGATATGATTTTGACCCTGCACTTTTCCGTCAATATATACCGTCCAGCCTTCATCGTATGGAATAGAAGTATAAAGCTTACCGGAATAATCCATTTTTATTAAACCTTTTATGTCGGTTTCACTCTGACTTTCAATTTTCAGTGTATTATTGAGCAGCTTTCTGTAACCTGTTACAAATTTATAATTATTTATAGTGTACGCACCGAAATCAATAAATTCCGTGTCGCAGTCTTCGGGGATTTTAATTTCGACTGTGGCTGTTTCGCCTGCCTTACAGTAACCTATGTCAACAAGAAATCTTTCATCATATTCTCTGGAATATGTTTTACCGTTTACGGTGCATTTAATGTTTTCTACATCGTTACAGTCAAGATAGAAATAAATTGAACCGGTTTTCTCGGGTACAATATTAAATGTTAACATTCCCTCGCTGTCGGGGTCGATTCTTTCAAAATTAAATCCGCCGTAGGCACCATCCCAATCAAAGCTTGTGACATTGTCAAAATCAATATTGTCGATTTTAAGACTTTCAAAAACATCATCAATTCCTGTGGCTAATTTGAAATATTCCGATTGAACTGCAACGGGGTTATCCCGGTCATAATCCCAGTCAAGTATAGCATTGGGAACACCGTAGGCAATGGGTAAATTGTACTTGTTTTTGTACACCGAGAAGTCTTTGCCCATATCTTCCAATTCTTCATAATAATTTGGATTATAATTTATAACGGCAAAGTTTTGCGTTTCGTTGTTTACAATGTATTGTAATGACATCATGGCATTATAAACGGGTGTTTGCGGATTGTAGGTGTAACTGTTTATATCGTTACCGGATAGTCCTAATCTTTCCTGTAATTTTGAAACATCCTCGGAAGCCATAGATGAAAATGTAGAAATACCGTAATAGTTGTACCAGCAGGGGTCCATTCTTGTCCTCAGGTCACCTAATTCCATCCTGTAATATTTTCCCTGATTGTAGTTGTCGAGATTTTTTTTCGTTTCGGCAAAACGGGTATAATCGGAAGAATACAGTTTTTTATTCTGACTCATAGAAAAATTCATTGTGTTCACACAAGCCGCTTCCGACACAACACAGCAGAAAAGAAGAAGTGCGATTGCCGATGTTTGATATTTTTTATCACGGAACAGATAAAGTATTCCCACGAAAAACATAGTAGCAATCAGACTTGCATAAATTGAAATTGTTGTGACATTTTCCGATTTGGTTTTCTGAACAATTATAATAAATACAGCTAAACCGATTCCGATACCAAGTATAAGGTTACGGTTGATCTCTTTGATTTTTGTAAGAGCAATATATGCCATTCTTAAAATAAGGAAAGAGTACATAAAAGAAAATCGGTACGGCAGGTCATTGGGAAAGTGGAAACCGTGCCATATATAATTCAGATAATTAATATTGAAGCTCGCAAACATCAATGCTAAAAATCCGATGTTCAGGGCTTTTTCTTTTTTACTTACTGATTTTGTAAAAAAGTAGAGAGGTACAAGAATTAAAGTTAAAACGCCGCAATATACATTAGGCAGAACAACATCGCCGCTGCTCCTTATTGTTGGGTCAACAGAAGCCAAATGATTTGCCAAAAAATCGAAAATTTCAAATTTAACTTTTATGTCAGACGGAAATGTTCCCGAAGTCGCAGATGAACCCGTTAAAGCATAATAAACAGGTATTAACGCAACAGCCGCAACAGCCGCCGCAAGTATTGCCGATATAGCAAATATAACTCCGGAATTTAAAAATCTTGATGACAGTAAGCCTTTGATTTCATCGTTTTTCTGAGGCTCATCATCGGGAGATATTTTTTTAGGTGAAATTGAAGCTTTAATACTGTAATTTGAGAAATAATAGAAAAGAAAATAGAAAACGGAGAAAATGCAAATCATATATGCCATATAATAATTTGCAAAAAATGAAATTGTGAGAGATATAACAAATGGAAAAGGGTTTGCACGGTTGATAATATATTCTATTCCCAATATAACAATGGGCAGAAGATAAAGTGCATCAACCCACATAATATTCCAATAGTACGCAATAAACCAGCCGCAGAATGAATACAGTATGCCGAAAGCGGTAACGGAGAAATCTTTTTTGCCGGTTGTTTTTTTAATGTAATAAGCAAAAGTACCGCTTGCCAATGCGCATTTTAAAACCATGAGAAGTGCAATAAAATCAGGAATATCCGTGTGTTTGAAAAAAACTATCAACAGAGTAAGCGGACTCGAAAGATAGTTAAAGAAATTACCTAAAAATCCGCCGCCCATACCGCTGTTAAAGGAATAAAGCAAAGTGTCGAAGTGCTTTATTCTTTCCGAAAGCTCTGCAAATAAGGGACCGTACTGATGGTATAAATCCATTCTCAATGTTGTAATGTTACCGAAAGGTACAACATCAAAGCAGTAATATACTAAAAGCATTAAAAGTAATGAAGATACAAATGCCAAAATTACAAATAAATTTCTTGAAATAATATTTTGCTTTTTATCTTTAAGTGTTTTAGCGGACAAGTAATCACACCCTCTCTTTAATGAAATAATCATACCATAATTAATCAGAAATTTCAACGAACAAATTGTAAAATAATTGTTCTATTTTATCGCTGGAGTAAATACTATTTAATGAAGCGAGGTTAAAATTATGGACAAAGTAAAACAGATTGTAAATATCTTACCGAAAAGAATAAAAAAAATAATCGGTGAATTTTCAAAAGAAGAATTAGACCGTTTCCAGGAAATAAGGTTAAGGGCAGAAAAACCTGTTGTAATTATAATAAACGGTACATCCTATTTTAGTAACAGTAATTTTCACCTGACTGCATTTTTGCGGGATAATGCGGTTAAGGTGTCTTTTGAAGAAGTTACAGAAAGCTTTAACAATGCCTGCGGCTACTCCGTACACAGTGATTTAAAAAGCATAAG
>JAZUIT010000188.1:0-4881 GCA_045642385.1 Acutalibacteraceae bacterium | reverse complement strand
GAAATATTTGTAATGCAATTTTTATTTAGATATTGCAATATTGTTTGTCATCGTTTATAATGTGATTGTCAGACGTTTACCTCTGATAAATAATTTGATTGGAGAGAGACAATATGGACAATGCTTATATTTATACCCGTGTTTCTACGATTATTCAAGTAGACGGTTTCTCTCTTGATGCACAGGAAGAAGAAATCCGAAGATATGCTCAAATGCATAATATCAATATTGTAGGCAAGTATTCTGATGAAGGAAAATCGGGCAAAAACGCAGAACACAGACCGGCATTCAATCAAATGATGAATGATATAAGAAGCAAGAAAGATAGTATTCGTTATGTTCTCGTTTTTAAATTATCCCGATTTGCAAGAAATACAAGCGATACAGCCAAATACCTTCAGGAGCTGACAAGCTTCGGAATCGGTCTTCTTGGAGTAAAGGATGGTATTGATACATCAACTGCAACGGGCAAGATGATTGCAAATATTATGGGTGCAGTTGCTGAAATGGAACTTGAGAATATCCACGAGCAAACACTTGCCGGAAGACAGCAAAAAGCAAGAAGCGGTATGTGGAATGGTGCACAGTCTCCGTTCGGTTACCTTTTGGAAAATAAAAAACTGGTGGTTTGTCCTGAAGAAGCTGAAATTGTTAAAGAAATCTTTCGACTTTATGCAGAAGAAGGACAGAGTATTCAATATATTACTAAAAAGCTGAACGATGAAAACGTTCAACGTACTCAACGAGGAAATACACTGTTTTCAACTTTTTCAACAACAACGGTGCAATCTATTCTGAAAAACCAAATTTATGTCGGTAAGATTGTATACGGAAAACGACATACAGTGAAAGTCGAAGGAACAAATAACGAAACAAAAGTAGTCAAGCAAAATGATGAAAGTAAAGTTATTTATGCAGACGGTATTCATGAAGCAATAGTTTCAGAGGATATATTTTCAAAAGCGGAAAAGCGTTTAAGTGAAAATGTTGCCCATCGAAAAACAAGAAGTGACAGCACCGTAGTTTATCCGTTAACGGGTCTTATTAAATGTCCTGACTGCGGAAAGAATATTTTCGGATATTCAGCCCCTCCGAGAAAACGAAAGAATGGCAAAGAAGGATTTTATCCAAGATATATCTCATATCGTTGTATTTCCGGAAGAGACAGAAACGGAATTGAATGCTCACTTGCCAACAAGTATTACAGCGGTTCAAAACTCGAAAAAGAAGTTAAAAGTATTATTTCATCAATGGTAACAGTTCCTGAATTCTCGGATCTTTTGAAGCGAAAGATAGACCGTGAAACAGATATTGATACGCTGCGAAAGAAACAAGCTGCAGCTGAAGGAGAACTCGGTAAATACAACGGAAATCTCATTCAGACAGAAAAAAGACTTGCAGAGCTTGATGCCGGTGATAAATTCTACGAACAGAAAGTTGACAGTATGAATCGTGTTCTGGATGACATTTTTGAAAAAATCAACGATGCACAGAATCGACTTGATGATATACATAACGAAATATCAATGGCTGAAAAATCAGCTTTGACAAAACAGTCAGTGTATGAGATGCTGGCAGGATTCAGCGAATTCTATGATAGAATCGGACCCGAAGAAAAAAAGTCAGTCATGCGTGCAATCATTTCATATATCGAGATATATAAAGATAAGCGCCCGGACGGTCATTGGATCAAAAAAATCCACTTTTCTTTCCCTATTACATATGATGGGGAAGCCGGAGCGGTATTTATCAGAAGTAATGACAATCAAGATGAAACGGTTGTATTACTGTCCCAACGCAGAGCGGATGAACATATCGACATAAAGCTCGACTTAACAAAGCTTGATTTAACCGCGGCAGAGGTTAAACCGACTTATGATGAAATAAAGGACTACATATTTAGAGAGTTCGGATTAAAAGTATCAACGCTTAATATTGCACAAGTAAAAGCAGAATGTGGAATTATTGAACGCAAGAACTATAATAAGGGGAAGCCCGAACATAAAGTGCCTGAATGCACTGCTGAAAAGAAAGAAGTAATCAAAAAAGCATTTGCGCATTTTAAGATGATATAATATTTTGCACATTCGACAACCCTCCTGATATTCGGTACAATGAAGCTACCAAATAACAGGAGGTTTTTATTTTATGCAAAAATATATTGTTGATGAAAAAACAGGTATCAGCTTCACACTGCAGGGAGACTATTACATTCCCGATTTAACATTACCGCCCGAAACAGAATATCCCCCTCTCGGCAAGTACGGCAGAATGAGGCTGACTTATCTCAAAGAAAATAAAAAGGCTCTGTATTCCATAATGCTGATGGACGGCACATTAAATAGTCATCTAAACGATGTTGATGAGCAGGCAAATATAATCCTTGAACAAACTGTAAAAGCATTTGCTGAAGCTGACGGTTGTGATGAACAACTGAAAGTTGCCGACCAAATGAAATGGGTAGGACTGATGAATAACTACAGGCACTGTGCAGAAGAGATCATTTTCAAAGAACTGATTTATACATGATATACGACAAATATAATTATATAAGCCTGTTCTTTTCGCGTAAAAAACAGCTTCTTTAATGAGTGAAACGAAATCATCATTAAAGGAGGCATGTTTATGCAAATACATTCTACAACAAATTATATGCTGAGGTCTATTATACAGATAATAACAATTTAGTGGTTTAAAATAGAAATAGCTTCCTCAGTGTTTTTTAATAACTGAGGAAGCTGTTTCTGTTTAGATGTAGATTAGTTCATTGTTTACTATTTCAGTTGCACGGTTGCGGATATTTTCCATTGCGCCTACCCGTGCCATTTGGGTATGGACAGCAATAGATGAATATACAAGAATGAGGTTCATATCATTTGTTATGGAGCAACAATGAAACGATGCGAACACCTATCAGAAAAAGTTCTGTGCAGATGCTTAAATAAAAACTGTCAGCATGAGATGACCGCCGTATTCATATGCTTTGTACCGTTTAGTTCTTTCTTTTTGTGAAAAATGGGTCACATCTGTTTACAACGCAGAATTATTAATTATAACCGCAATATGTTATTAGACGCTTTTTCCTAAAAAGTTCAAGATAAATCACGAAAATGCCATTTTTTTGTTGACTTTGCATTTTGTATGTGCTTTAATAAGACTGTATGAGTTTATTTATTTCTTGTTGAGATTGAAGGAAAAAAGATGAAATTTGTCAGAGCAATAATTTGTATATTATTTGTTATTACAATAGGAGTATGGGGGTATTATCATGTTACGGATATTTTGATAAAAGATCATACTCCGCCTGAGATAATTTCAGACTGCGATACAATAAAGCTCTCAATAAAAGATGATAGAAAAGAGCTTTTGAGAGGGCTTACCGCAACAGATGACCGTGACGGAGATCTTACCTCTGAAATCCTGATAGGAACACATTCTAAATTCATTTCCGAGGGCATATTTAAGATAACTTATCTTGTATTTGATTCGAGCAATAATGTAAGTGAATATACAAGAAGAGTCGAGTACACCGACTACAAAAAACCTGTTTTTTCTCTGACTCAGCCGCTTATGTTCAAAACAGGTGAAACCATTTCAATGTTCCCGTTTATCAAGGTTACAGATTGTCTTGACGGAGACATCACTTCAAAGGCTAAAATTGTTGTCAACGATGTTGACAGTACTAAGGTGGGAACGTATTATGTTACATTTCAGGTTGCAAACAGTTACGCCGATGTAATAACCCAGCAAATACCGGTAAATATTGTCAACGACTCTAAGGATTCCCCTAAGATAAACCTTAAAAGTGCCCTTGTTTATCTAAATGTAGGCGATAAATTCAATCCTAAAAGTTATTTAAAAAGTGTAACGGACAAATTTGATCCTAAGGTTGATTTAAATAAAGTAAGTATTTCATCAACTGTTGATACAAAGTCGGCGGGATTACATCAGGTTGAATATACATACAAAAACTCTAAAGGGCTTATCGGGCATACATTCCTCACAGTAATTGTAAGAGAAGGAAAATAATAATGAAAGAAAATTCTTCTAAATTTAATTTATTTATACTGCTGTCCGACATTTCAAGAAATATTTTCTTAATAATTATGGCGGCGATTATCGGCTTTTTGTCCGTTACGGTTTACGCTAAGAATATACATGTTCCGGAATACACGGCTTCGTCCACTCTCGTTGTTTCAGCTAAAAGTACAACTTATGCCAACGCCTATGCAGCACTTTCTACTGCTTCATCAATGGCAGGTGTTTTAAAAGAAGTATTTGAAAGCAAGATTCTCATTGAAAAAGTAGAAGAAGACATCGGGAAAATATCCGGTGATACAAAGATTACCGCAAATGTCATTTCAGGAACAAATCTTCTTGTTTTAGAAGTTACTTCAAAAGACCCGAAGATTGCGTATTCGGTATGCAACTCAGTTCTCAAGCATTACAATGACATTTCCGATTATCTGTTTTCGAATGCCGTTCTTGAAGTTGTCGCGGAACCCGAAATTCCGACAAGGTCTTCAAATGTTTTCAGAATTAATTTCTTCAGATTTATTTTTGCTGTCGGTATGGCGGCAGTTGTCGGATTGCTTATAATCTTATTTTGTGTTACAAGAAAAACAATTAAAAGTATCAAGAATATTGAAGAAGATATTGACGGTGAATTTCTCGGTGTTATTCCACATGAAAAGAAAAATAAAACTTTAAAATCACTGTTAAAAAAAGTTCACAAAGCCTGCCTAATAAACGAGCCTTTGTGCAGCTTCAAATTTGAACAAAGTACAAACAGATTTGCCGAAAATCTTCAGTATATTATTGACAATAAAAATTATAAAAGTGTTTTGATTTCAAGTGTTGCCGAAAATGAAGGCAAATCCA
>JAZUIT010000187.1:0-2329 GCA_045642385.1 Acutalibacteraceae bacterium | reverse complement strand
GGCAGAATTTGTATGGACCAATGTATGGCGGATGTAACCGGGCTTAATGTAAATGCGGGTGACGAGGTTACAATTTTCGGTAAAGATATAACCGCAACCGACTTGGCGGACATTTTAGGCACCATAAATTATGAGCTTGTGTGCAATATAAATAAACGAGTCCCCCGCCTGTATCTGAGCAATGCCCAAATCGTAGCGGAGGAAAATTATACTATATAATAAAGATATGGTGATGTGAAAATGTATAATTTAGATGTAAATTTCAATTCAAACACAGGTAAGGTAAAACCGCTTCATGCGGTAAACAACGGTCCGGTTTACAAGTTTACCGTTGACCAGCGTATTACGAATATAGACGCTTTTAAAGAAGCAGGTATTCCCTACGCCCGTAACCACGATGCCTCCTTTTATGCTACCTACGGCGGTGAACATACGGTTGACATCATTGCGATTTTTCCCGATTTTTCAAAGGATGTAAATGACCCCGCTTCCTATGACTTTGTTTTGACGGATGAATACATAAAAGCAACCGAATATGCCGGCACAAGGACTTTTTATCGTTTGGGTTCAAAAATTGAACACTGGCCGGTAAAATACGGTACGGTTAAGCCTGCGGATTTTAATAAATGGGCCGAAATATGTGAGCATATTATACGCCATTATACCGAAAGTTGGGCTGACGGCTTCAAATATGACTTGGAATATTGGGAAATTTGGAATGAACCGGATATACCGGATGATATTCCCTATGTTGACAGAAAGTGCTGGTCAGGTACAAAAAAAGAATTTTTTGAATTATTTGAAACTACCGCAAAGCACCTGAAAAAATGCTTCCCACATCTCAAAATCGGCGGTCCGGCGGTTATTGCTTGTGACAATGAGTGGTCGATGGAATTTCTTGATTATTGCAAAAAAAATGATGTACCGCTGGATTTCTTTTCCTGGCACAGGTACACCAATACTCCTCAGGATATTGAGGAAAAAATGTTTATTGCCAGGAAAATTCTTGACGAAAGAGGCTTTACAAAGACCGAAAGTATACTTGATGAGTGGAACTATGTAAAAGGTTGGACTAGTGATGAATGGATATATTCACTTCGTACCGAAAAGAATTTGAAAGGCGCTTCACTTATTGCCGGCGTTATGAGTAAGGCTATGTATGCACCTGTTGATATATTGATGTACTACGATGCCCGTCCCTGTGCTATGAACGGTATGTTCAGCACAGATTTTGTCTGTGATAAATTAAAGGGCTACTATCCGTTTTGGATGTTTAACAAACTTTATCAGCTTGACAACGGTGTGGAATGTATTTCCGATGATGATAAAATTTGCGGTTGTGCTGCAAAAGGTAACGGTAAAGCCGCTGTTATGCTCACCTATTATGATGATGTTGATGAAGCCGAAAAAGTGACAGTCAAATTAAATCTTAAAAATTTAAAGCTTATTTCCGACAATAAACCTGTTGTAGCAAAAATATATCTCCTTGACAAGGACAATGATGCTCAGATTGTAAGAGAGGAAACACTGGTAGGCACCGATGTTTCCCTGTATCTCAACTGCGATATTTTTACAACCTGTCTTGTCACTTTTGAAACATTGTAATATGTATGATTAACGGACGGTTATGTTCTCAAAGCCGTCCGTTTTGTTGTATTGCAACTTCAAAAACTCTGAATTTGCACGAAAATACAACATCATAAATGCAATATTTGCACGAAAATGCAACCTCCGCATCAAATTCAGCTTACTTGTGTACATTCCTTTGCAAAGTTTATGCAGGAAATTTTATAGTATGGCAGGACATAAAAAACCGGTGCAAGTATTATACAGGACAAAAACCAGCCGGTAAAACTTAATTTAAACATAGCCGTCTTTAAGCAGATATTATTCATAAGATATGTGCTTTTCCGGACGGCTTCTGTTATTGTTATGCTGTTATCCGCCATAATGATATAGGGTGTCATAAAATACCGCTGTGAGATTACAAAGGCGAAAAAGCTCCCGGCCACAAGTAAAGCAATACTTAACACCATCAATACGAGGAATATTTTTTCGGATAAACCGTATTTGATAATTGTATAAACCGTTGAACTTGCCACCGCAACAGCCGGCACATTTAATGCAATAAACCACAGAAATTTTAACACGAATATAAGTAAATAATAAGCAAAGCTTTTTAAAGCGAGTGCAGGTCTGTACCATACAAGCCAGGCATTTTTTGAAAAATCATTGTCCCTTGCTCCTGTAAAAAGACGATTGCAAAACCCGAAAACCGTAGGCAAAAACAAAAAGGAAAATGTGATAAAAAACACCAGTCCGACAATGA
>JAZUIT010000186.1:0-2566 GCA_045642385.1 Acutalibacteraceae bacterium | reverse complement strand
ATGCTTTATGAGTATCTGTCCGGTCGTGATGACTGCTGCGCCTACGAAATTTCTGAGGCTGACAAAAAAAGCATTTCAGAAATAGAAACGAAAAAATACGGCACATGGGAATGGAATATCGGTGAAAATCCGGAATTTTCCATTGAAAAAACCGTGGCTTCCCCCTGCGGTCTTATTACCGCTCACTATTCGGTACAGAAAGGCAAAATTTCCGAAATTAAACTGTTCGGTGATTTTTCCGCAACCGGTGATATAAGTGAGCTGGAAGGTTTACTTTGCGGCTTAACAATAAAAAAAGAGGGTATGCATCAACAACTGATGCATATCCCATTTGAAGATTATATTAAAGACTGTCAGCCTGAATTTTTACTGCCTTTGTTTTTATAATTTGATATTTTTCTTCCGCTAAGTTCAATATCCATTTGTCGCTTTTCAATGAATCGGTAAAAGTCTTTTTAACAGTATAATCGGGCATTTCCTCGTTTAATCTTATGACCTTTTCCTCACCCTTGCAGTTTTTACCGATAATTTTACCCTGAGAATTTGTTTTGGTCGCAATAAGTTTTTCCACCTCTAATTTTTCACAGACGGGCTTTAACAAAAATTCAGGTGATGCGGAAATTACCACAGCAGGATTTTCCCTGTTTTCAGGCAAAAACCATTCATTAATTTCCGAAATATGCTTTTCCCAAAATTCATTTACATATACTTGTGTATCTATGCCCTTTATAAAGCACAGAAATTCACTTTTCAAATAGGTTAAATTTTTGCCTGCAACAAGGTAAATTATCAGCGTCCAAAGCTGGTGAGGAACAAACCTCAGAAGCTTTGGATTTTTCCTTATGCAAAATTTCCAGAAAAGTGTTGTTGATTCCTTAGGAAACACTGTTTTATCAAAATCATAAATATCAATAATCAAAGCTTTTCTCCATTGTAATAAATTTAATGTACCGTATAAGTCCCGAATGACAAGCTTTATACCGTTAAGTCAAAACTCATTTTAACTTCACAACTTCACCGGCAGGAATTTTCACCGGCATACTGTCAATACTTAGCCAAACATCAACCGCTGACGGATTATATGCACTTGAACAGTCAACAGCCATTCTGATATTTTTCATAGCATTAAAATAATCATATATTTCAATGTTGGTGGCATACCATACATCATCTTTACCTGACATTTTTCGGCAAAATTCTTCAATCAATTCCCAGTTGTTGTTATAGTTAAATTCATAGCTGTGTCCCCAAACATAAAACAGATTAAGTCCGCCTCTGTCATAGTTTAAGAATTTGTCAATCATCTGTATTGCATCCCTGTGGTGGCAGGTCGGATGCCATTGCATAAAATCCTCGGGAATATTAAATCCCATAGTACTCTTTGTTGTTCTGGAATATTCAAGTCCGACGGTTTTTGCTATGTTTATTACATCAGCATCGTAGGTACCGTAAGGATATGACATACCTCTCACAGGATAACCGGCGAGCTTTTCAAGAGCTTCTTTATCCGATATAAGCTCAGTAAGAACCGCATTTTTCGGTATTCTTTCAAGCCACGGATGATGTGCCGAATGGCAGGAAATTTCGTGACCCTTGTATAATTCTTTAATTTCAGATGCATCAACATAATCTTCCCTGTCAAATAAGGCAGAATTTAAATGAAATGTACCTTTTATACCGTATTGATTAAATATTCCTACAAGCTTTTCATCGGCTTTCCTGCCGTCATCATAGCTCATTGTAAGTGCTTTAGTTTTTCCTCCCGGAAAACAGCCTGTGTTAATTTTCATAAAATCAACTCCATTTTTGCATAGATAGAGTTTATCATATTTTATAAAAAATTACAAGAAGAAAAATTTTTAAAAAAAATAAAAAATTTTGCATTTACCTCTTGCAAAATATTTAAAAATGTGATATTATACTTCTCGTCGGGTAAATCCGGGTGTGGCGCAGCTGGTAGCGCGCTTGACTGGGGGTCAAGAGGCCGTGAGTTCAAGTCTCGCCACTCGGACCATAGCAGGTTCCTGTGAACCTGCTATTTTTCTTAATTAAATATGTGCGGGTATGGCGGAATTGGCAGACGCGTTAGATTCAGGTTCTAATGGTCGCAAGGCTGTGCAGGTTCAAGTCCTGTTACCCGCACCAAACTCAAAAAATCCGAACCTTATATTCCATATTGGAAAAGGTTCGGATTTTTTATTTAATCGCACATCTATTTTTGCCAAGGCAATTTAGAGTGTTTTCGATCGGTTAATAGAGCTTTGCGCCTGCCGGGATGTGATTATCAACCATCAAAAGATGGAGTTCTTCCTCCTCATCACGCTTGTTGACAGCGGATAGAAGCATACCGCAGGAGTCTATTCCCATCATCGGTCTCGGAGGCAGGTTGGTGATTGCTATCAAAGTCTTACCAACAAGCTCTTCAGGTTCATAAAAAGCGTGAATACCGCTTAAAATTGTTCTGTCTGTGCCTGTGCCGTCATCCAGAGTGAACTTTAAGAGCTTCTTGGATTTCGGTACTGCTTCACATTCAAGAACCTTTACGGCACGGAAATCGGACTTTGAG
>JAZUIT010000185.1:0-1865 GCA_045642385.1 Acutalibacteraceae bacterium | reverse complement strand
TGGCTACGATCCGACTTTTTTTCTGACCCAAAGATAATATATCAGATATATCGAAGGGCAAAAAAATGAAAGAAAAAAGTATAAAATTTATTAACCTCTATAACATTTTTTCGGTCTGTCCGTTTTTTCGTTTCAGTTTGCTTTGTAAAATGTTATTTTTAATTTATATAAACAATTAAAATCGGGTGTGGGTGAAACCCACCGTCAATTCTTAATTCTTCATTCTTAATTCTTCATTAATAACGCCCACCCTTAACTCCTAACTGATATATCTTTCGCTCAATCAAATGAATACCTGTGTTTAAAAAAATTATAAAATATAAAAAACGGAGTTGTAAATGTTTTTTTACAGCTCCTTTGTTTATACTATATACAGGCATAATGGTGTTTTTATGTTAAAATTTACTAAAAACTATTGATAATTCTTACTTTTATTGATATAATACATACAGAGACTTTATTTTGAAAGGGCTGTTTAAATGAAAAGCGACTCTTATAATAACAATGTTCCGTTGTATCTGTTTCATCAGGGTACAAATTCCAAAGCTTATGAGTTTTTAGGTGCGCATAAAGACGGTGACGCCTTTGTGTTCAGAACCTGGGCGCCAAATGCTCTCTGCATAAGCGTTGTCGGTGATTTTAACAATTGGGATAAAAACTCAAATCCAATGAAAAAAATCAGCAACAACGGTGTGTGGGAATGTTCAATAGAGAATGTTTCGCAATATGACAATTATAAATTTTTAATTACAGCCGCCGACGGCAGCGAAAGGATGAAAAGTGACCCCTATGCGTTTCATTTTGAAACAAGACCGGGTACCGCTTCAAAATTTTACGAATTAGACGGTTATGAATGGTCCGACGGTGAATGGTTGGAAAAACGCAAAAACACACCCGTCTATAATATTCCCGTAAATATTTATGAGGTTCATGCCGGCTCCTGGAAAAAGCATGACGACGGCAACTGTTATTCTTACAGGGATTTAGCGGACAATTTAATCCCCTATGTTTTAAAAATGGGTTATACTCACATTGAATTAATGCCCATAAATGAGCATCCGTTTGACGGTTCATGGGGATATCAGGTTACGGGATATTATGCTCCCACCTCCCGCTACGGAACACCTCACGATTTTATGTACTTTGTTGACAAATGTCACAACGCAGGTATCGGTGTTATACTTGACTGGGTTCCTGCTCACTTTCCAAAAGATGCTCACGGGCTTTATGAATTTGACGGAAAACCATGTTATGAATATGCAGACCCGAGGAAAGGCGAGCATTATGCCTGGGGTACTAAGGTTTTCGATTTCGGCAGAAATGAGGTCAGAAGCTTTCTCATCTCAAATGCATCATTCTGGCTTGACAAATACCACATTGATGGTCTGAGAGTTGATGCGGTTGCTTTCATGCTGTATCTTGATTATGACAGAAAAGACGGTGAATGGATACCCAATATCCTCGGCGGCAGAGAAAATCTCGAAGCTGTTGAATTTTTACAGCAGCCCAATGTGGCGATTTTCAGAGATTATGAAAATATATTGATGATAGCGGAAGAAAGCACCGCATGGCCCATGGTTTCCAAGCCGACATTTGTGGGTGGCTTAGGATTTAACTTCAAATGGAATATGGGTTGGATGAACGATTGCCTGTTCTATTTCGGACTTGACGGACTTTCACGAAAATATAATCACGATAAGCTTACTTTCTCATTTTTCTATGCGTTTTCGGAAAATTTCATTTTACCGATTTCACATGATGAGGTTGTCCACGGTAAAAAATCAATGATTGATAAAATGTCCGGTACCTATGAGGAAAAATTTGCGGGATTCAGGTCATTTTTAGGATATATGATGGCTCACCCC
>JAZUIT010000184.1:0-2506 GCA_045642385.1 Acutalibacteraceae bacterium | reverse complement strand
TATTGAAATGTTGATGTCAACTGTTTGTCCTGCACGGGCGGTGACAGATTCGACGGTTGCTGTTAAATCAATTTCTCCGATTGGCGGAATAAAATTATCCTTATAGCTGTATCCGCAGCCTTCCCGCTGGCAGGTATATGTTGTATATCCCTGTTCGGTTGCCGTAGGAGGTGTCACTACACCGTTGTCAAAACTGTGATCAAGGGCGGGAATTACCTGTGTTTCTTTATAGTCGCAATATATACATGAACGCTCTTTTAAACCGTCAGATGTGCACGTGGCAGCCTTTACTTGTGTCCATTCACCCATATCGTGCTCGTGAGGTTCTTCCGAAATTTCAATCTCTTTTTCTTTACATTCAATTATAACAGGCTCAAAGTTTTCATCATATGTATTGGTTAAGTCGCATAGCACCGTTATAACTGATTTCTGAGGCTCTGCATCAGATTTCACTTTAGCATTAATTGTGAACATATTACCGTTTTTATCAACGCTGATTGAGCTTGTCCAAATAATATCAATTACTCCCGGGGTGGAAATATTTGAATTAAACACTCCACCCCAATCTTTGTTTTCGGTAATCTCATTAACCTCAAAGATATCTTTATCGTATTGAATCGAAAACTTATATCCCATGAGTCCGCTATTAAAGCTAATATTTACGGGAATTAGCACATTTTCCCCTTGTGAATATGTATTCTCGGAATCGATATAAACCGAAGCGGGGGTGTCACCGTTGAGAATGTATACTGTTGAATCAGCGGTAATCCAATTATCATCGTCACTTGTTATAGTAAGACGGTACTTTCCCTTTGCATGATCATTGATTTTCAGTCTTATTATAAACAGTTCAAGACTTTCACTTTCAATGATAATTTCGTTAGTCAGAATTTTTACAGTTCCGTTTTGCTTTGTAATCTTGGCAAAATAACTATCATCTCTCGGTAAAATATCCTCCACTGTAAACACATTCGGATCATACTTAAATGTAATTAGTGTAGAGTCAGTTATAACAGTTCCGTTAAATACCCCTACCGGCATATCTATAGTACAATTATTCGGAGCACCATAATCCGTTAGAGACATAACAGGAGAATCCGTGTCTTTTGCATCAACGGTAGTTCCTTCACACTCGAGTTGAATCGGCTCAAAGTTTCCGTTAAATGTGTCATTGGATAAATATGATATATCAATTGGCTCTCCGGCATAGCCGAAACCATATATTGATTTAAATCTTATCGAAAATAGCTTACCATCTTTTGTGTTCGAATTTGAGGAATACCATGTTATTTTCAGCGTTCCGGCTTCTCCACTCGGGTAGTCCCAATCAATTTTGCCTGTATCGACTTCATTTTGGAGTGAAACAGGAAGAAATATACGTTCATCATATTTTAGCGTAATTGTATATCCTGCAAGACCGGTTATGTTATCTTTAATAAAGATGGGTAAATCGAACTCTTCTCCCACCACCGTATTCACCTTTTGAGAGTATATTTTCGGGCGAACACATACTTTAACAAAATAGAATGACTCTACAGAATAGTCGCCTTCGTTATAGGACACTAAAACCTTTGATTTATCGCTAATCTCCGAAAAATCGAATTGATATTCAAAAACGGATGTGTCATGAATTGTTTTCGTTGTGCCGTTGTTGTATTCAACAGCAACAACCATTCCTTTCGGGCTAAATAAACTCAAGCTTTCATCCAAGGAGCTGTTATCGACAAAATAAGTCGTAATATCCGGCAATTCTTTTATTGTCAATCCAACAGGCTTAACATCTTCAACATTAACTGCGTATTCAGTGGTTTTTCCCTGATAAGCAACCGTTATTTTCTGAATTCCGGAAGTACTGAACTTAGTCGGGAAACAGTCAAAACCTTTAGTAAGCTTTTCTACATTACCAATGCTGTCAACAGCACTGATTTCAAGACCGTTCGTGTTAAGAGTATCGCCAACATAAAATGTCTTTTTTATGGGTTCCCTGCTGATAGCAATATATGACAGTGTAGCTTCTTTCTCCTCGATGA
Source organism: Acutalibacteraceae bacterium (assembly GCA_045642385.1). GTDB lineage: Bacteria > Bacillota > Clostridia > Oscillospirales > Acutalibacteraceae > RGIG2945. Next base: position 476 of record JAZUIT010000184.1, on the reverse strand, counting down.
CTTCCTGCCACAAGGCAAACACTGTCATGTCTTCATCGACAATATAGTCTTCATTCACCTGAACTTCATCATCACTGTCAAGATACCACCCGACTAATTCATAGCCTTCTCTTGTCGGAGCCGGAAGATCACCAAGGCGAGACTTAGTGAATATGCTTCTGGTTTCGGTATTACCATCCGGATCATTATAATCAAATATTACCGTTGACTTATATGCTTTAAAGGTAATATTTTTTTTGCTTGCATACGCTTCTGCAAAGCTATTATGATAGCCGGTGATTTTCACTAAAGAGGTTTCGTCAAACGCATTATCACCGATTGATGTAACCTTATCGGAAATTGAGATTTCACTCAGACCGTTGCAACCGGCAAAGGCATAGTCGGCAATTTCAGTAACTGTATTCGGAAGTTTTATTTCTCCGCTCAGACCGGCAGGATAACATTTTAAAACACTTCCGTCTTTTGAAAGTAATAAG
>JAZUIT010000183.1:0-11445 GCA_045642385.1 Acutalibacteraceae bacterium | reverse complement strand
AGAAGCTTTTATCATTTTGCCATAGGGATTCTATTTTTTCCGTATTCTCGGAAATAACGGCTTCTTTAAGAGTTAACAGTTTTTTTTCAATTTTTACTGTACCGAATGTTGCCGTTGCAATAACCGATAAAATGAGAACAGCGGCAATAATAATTCTTTTAGTCATATTTTATCCTTTTTTATTAATGATACATTGTTATATTTATCCGATGTAAGCAAAAGTACATCCTTTAATTCTACATTGTTTTTTTTCAAAATTTTATTGAGCTTTTTATAGGTCATATCGCAGTCTGCAAAGTGCTTTTTGATGATTTTACCGTCGCTTACAATCAGACATGGCAGAGAATTTTTATCCTCTTTAATACCTGCATTTTTAAGATTTACGGTTCTGTAATCGTTTTTTAACAGAACGCTTAACGAACCGTTGGTTTCGGCTATTGCATACTGAACCTCTTTTATATCAAAAACATCTTTTTGCCTGAGAGCTTCCATAACATCATCTATTGTAAATCGCAGTTGTTTTAATTCTTTCTGGTCAATGACACCGTCTTTTATAATAATCACACAATTTCCCTGAATGATTTTTCTGAGATTATTACTTTTCATACTGAGAACAGATGTGATGATTTCAAAGGAGACAAGCATAAATATACCTATAACCGATGTAATTAAGGGAATGTTGCTGTTTTCCAAAGGCATAGCGGCAACCTCGGAAAGCAGGATTGTAATAACAAGCTCGGAGGGTTGGAGCTGACCGACCTGTCTTTTACCCATAATTCTAACAGAGGCAATTACAAGAATATATATTATTGCGGAACGTATAATTGATGTAAACAAAGCTATCACCGAAAATATTTTGCTCAATATAAAATTTTTTATTAAAAATACTTGCTTTTTTCAAATATATATTGTATAATATCTTCCGTTAAACAGTATTCAAGTATTTTTGGAACCGAAATGAGGTGAACGGCAATGAAAGAGGGTATTCATCCTAACTATGAACCGACCGTAGTAAGATGTGCTTGCGGTGCGGAAATTGAAACTTGTTCAACAAAGAAAGATTTGCGTGTTGATATCTGTTCAAAATGCCATCCGTTCTTTACAGGCAAACAGAAGCTTGTTGATACAGGCGGACGTGTTGACCGCTTCAATAAGCGTTTTAATCTCAAATAATTTTGAGCAAGAGGAAAATTACGGACGGTGTTTCGCCGTCCGTTTTTTCGTATTGGTGGATTTTATGGATTACAAAACAGTTAAAGATTTCGGTACAGATGAATATATTGTAAAAAAATCAAGGTTTATAGGCTATGTAAAGCCTGTAAGTACCGTCGATGAGGCTATGGCATTTGTAAATGAAATAAAGACAAAACACAGAGATGCACGGCACAATGTTTTTGCATATATGCTAAAAGACGGAAATAAACGGTATTCCGATGACGGGGAACCCCAGGGTACAGCGGGTATTCCGGTGCTTGATGTAATAGAAAAGGAACAGCTTTTTAATATTGTTGCGGTTGTTACAAGGTATTTCGGCGGAATACTCCTGGGTGGCGGAGGCTTAGTCAGGGCTTATTCTCATACGGCAAAGCTTGCAATTGATGCCGCCTCAATTGTGACGAAAACTCTTTGCACAACAGGTGAAATTGTCTGTGATTACGGTTTTTACGGGAGAATACCGGTGATGGTTAATGAATTTGGCGGTATTATCCTTGATACGGTTTTTGAAGACAATGTAAAAATAAAAATCAAGCTTCCGAAGTCCGGCGAAAAGCTGATTTCCGGTAAAATTATCGACCTGAGTGGCGGAAAATATAATTTTTCAAAAATTTCAGAAGAATTTTCAGAAATTTAAAGGGATTTTTATTTTTTTGTTGTATTAGTATAATGAGTAGGTGTATTCGCTGATAAAGTGTCGAAAGGCGGTTAAATGATGGAAAAGACAATTCGGGAAACAATATGGGAGCTTGAGCATAACAGCTTCAGCCCGAAGGCGGCTTTTTCCGATAAATCTGCCGGCAGAGCGGTATTTGAAGAAGAATGTCCGGTAAGAACCGCATTTCAAAGGGACAGGGACAGGATTATTCATTGTAAGGCTTTCAGCAGACTTAAACATAAAACTCAGGTTTTTTTGTCGCCGGAGGGGGACCATTACAGGACAAGACTTACCCATACGCTTGAAGTTTCTCAGATAGCAAGAACCGTTGCAAGAGCATTGAGGTTAAATGAAGATTTAACCGAAGCGGTGGCATTGGGACACGATTTGGGTCATACACCTTTCGGTCACGCCGGTGAAAGAGCGTTAAATGAGCTGTATTTCGGCGGCTTCAATCATTATGAGCAAAGTATCAGGGTTGTTGAAAAGCTTGAAAAGGATGGCATCGGCTTGAACCTTACATACGAAGTAAAAGACGGTATAGCCTGCCATACCAAAGGAAAAGAAGCGGACACCTTAGAGGGCAGAATAGTAAGATATGCTGATAAAATCGCATATTTAAACCACGATATTGAAGACGCAATAAGAGCCGGTATTCTGAGACAGGAGGATATTCCCCGGGAAATTCTTGATGTGTTGGGATACTCAAAATCTCAGAGAATTAATACCCTTGTTACATCTGTAATAAAAAATACCGATACTAATATAAAAATGTCGGATGAAGTGGCATTGCAATTTGATAAGCTTCACGAATTTATGTTTTCAAATGTATATACCAATCCTATATGTAAGGGTGAAGAACGCAAGGTAATAAAAATGGTTGGATGGCTTTACGAGTATTTTGTGAAAAATCCGGACAAGCTTCCGCCGCATCTGAAAAATATAATGTTTGAGGAAGGTGTTGAAAGAGCGGCTTGCGATTATATTGCAGGCATGACGGACAGGTTTTGTATTCAAACCTTCAACAGCTTTTTCGTTCCTCATTCATGGATGGAAACAGGACAGTGAGAATGAGAATTACCGATACTTTTTTACAGGATTTAAAATACAGATTAAGCATTGAGGATGTGATTTCTTCCTATGTTCAGCTGAAAAAAAGCGGAAGAACACATTTCGGTCTTTGTCCGTTTCATAATGAAAAAACCCCGTCATTTGCGGTGTTTACGGAAAGTCAGACTTTCCACTGCTTCGGTTGCGGTGCAGGCGGAGATATTATTTCATTTATAATGAAAATTGAAAATCTCGATTACCTTGAAGCTGTGAAATTTCTTGCGGAAACGGCAGGAATGACAGTGCCTGAAAATGATATGGATGACAGTATAGCCCGTAAAAAATCAAGATTGATGGCAGCCAACAGGGAAGCGGCAAGATTTTTTAATAGTAATCTGAAAACCGCGAAAGGCGAAAAGGGTTACAGATATTTTAAGGACAGGGGATTTTCCGACAGCACTATTACAAAATTCGGCTTAGGTTATGCTTTGGATGAATGGGACGGGCTGATTAAGTATATGAAAGGCTTGGGTTATTCGGTAGGTGAGCTGTATGAAGCAAACCTTGTCAGAAAAAGTGAAAAAAACGGTAAGACCCATTACTATGATAATTTTAAAAACAGAATAATTATACCGATAATAGATTTGAGAGGAAATGTTATTGCATTCGGCGGCAGAGTCCTTGATGACTCAAAGCCCAAATATGTGAACACCTCGGACACATTAATTTACAAAAAAAGCAATGCGGTTTTTGCACTTAATAAAGCAAAAAATAATCCCGACAGGAAAATCATTCTTGCGGAGGGATATATGGATGTAATAGCTATGCACCAGGCAGGCTTTACAAATGCGGTCGCCTGTTTGGGAACGGCGCTGACGAGGGAGCAGGCAAGGATGATTTCACGGTATGCGGATGAAGTGATTTTGTCCTATGATTCTGACGGGGCAGGTAAAGCCGCCACGGACAAGGCTATACAAATATTTGGCGAGGTGGATATTAAGGTACGGGTTCTGTCCTTAACCGGTGGAAAAGATCCCGACGAAATAATTAAAACTCACGGTAGAGAACGGTTTGAAGCTTTAATTAACGGAGCCTCCAATGATATTGAATTTCGATTGCTTGCCGCACGGAAAAATTTTGATATGCAGACAACTGACGGTAAATTGGGATTTTTAAATCAAGCCGTGAAAATTCTTTCATCTGTTGACAATGCTATTGAGAGGGATTTATATATTTCAAGGTTATCCGAGGAGCTGTCCGTATCAAAGGAAGCAATTAAAATTCAGGTTGCCGAAGAAATCAAAAAAAACAGACGAAGGCAGAGTCGTGAAAATTTCAGAAATATTCAAAAGCAGACCGCAGGTTATAACGATAAAATAAATCCGGACAGAGCTAAGTATCTCAGAGCCGCAAAGGCGGAAGAAATTATACTTTCAACCGTTCTGAAAAATCAGGATTTGGCTGAAAAAATATTTACATTTGTCAACGACGATTTGTTTATAACCGAGCTTAACAGAAGAATATTTTTATTTATAAAGGAAAATATGAAAGACGGTAAGGGTATCGACTTATCAATATTTAATGAAGCCTTTGATTTTGAGGAAATGGGATATATAACCGACCTTTTCAGAGGTGAAAATATAAGCAATTCCGTACAGGAATGCAGGGATTGCGCAGAAGTTATCGGGGAAGAAAAAACAAAGCTTATTGATGTTAATCCATCCGAAATTTCAGATGAAGATTTTTTGAATTTATTTAAGAAATAATATGGTGTGAGGAGATAAAAATATGGAAGGTACAGAAAAAAAAGCAAATATAAAAACGCTGCTTGAAAAGGGCAGACAGACAGGTAAGCTCACATATCAGGAAATTGATAATGTCATCATGGAAACTGATATTGATATTGAAGAGCTTGATGCAATTTATGATACTATAAAAAATCAGAATATCGAAATTGTTGACGATATGGATGAGGTTTCACTGGACGACATTGTTTTTGATGTTGATATGCCCAAGGAAGATGATATGGGCATTATAACCGACAATAAAATGGCTATAATGGACGATCCGGTTAAGGTTTATCTTAAAGAAATAGGTCGTGTTCCTTTGCTTACTCCGGAGGAAGAAATTGAACTTGCCATCAGAATAGGTGAAGATGACGCCGCCGCAAAGAAAAGACTTGCAGAAGCGAACCTCAGACTTGTGGTAAGTATCGCAAAAAGATATGTGGGCAGAGGTATGCAGTTTTTGGATTTAATTCAGGAGGGAAATTTGGGTCTTATCAAGGCTGTTGATAAGTTTGATTATACAAAAGGCTTTAAATTTTCAACTTATGCTACATGGTGGATAAGACAGGCTATTACAAGAGCAATTGCCGATCAGGCGAGAACTATCAGAATACCTGTCCACATGGTTGAAACAATAAACAAGGTTAAGAAAACAAACAGTATGCTTCTTCATGAGAACGGCAGAGACCCTACGGCAGAAGAAATTGCAGAGGTTCTTGATATGCCTATTGATAAGGTCCGTGAAATTATGAGAGTTGCACAGGAGCCTGTTTCATTGGAAACTCCCATAGGCGAGGAAGAGGATAGTCATTTGGGAGATTTTATCCCGGACGATGAAGCTCCCGCACCGGCAGATGCGGCATCTATGCTTTTACTTAAAGAACAACTCAGCGAAGTGCTGAAAACCCTTACACCGAGAGAAGCAAAGGTTTTGTCTTTGCGTTTCGGGCTTGAAGACGGTCATCCCAGAACCCTTGAAGAAGTCGGAAAGAGATTTAATGTTACCCGTGAGCGTGTTCGTCAGATTGAAGCAAAGGCTTTAAGAAAGCTCCGTCACCCCAGCAGAAGTAAAAAATTAAAAGATTTTCTTGATTAATTTTAAGGTGTGATATAATTGAACATAATTAAATGCAAGGTATGCGGAAAAAATATTGAAGCCGGCGAAAAAGATATAATCGTCACTCATAAATGCGGGGTGGATATTGTACTTCCGAAGAATCCCGGTGAAGAATTAATTGAAAAGTATAATAACGGTTATCAATATTTACGGACTATGGATTTTAAAAGAGCAACAGAAATTTTTAAATCAATAGCTGAAGAGAAACCGAAGGAATATGAGGCTTATTGGTGTCTTGCACTTTGTTATTTCGGAGTTGAATATTACTGCAACACCATTTCAAAGGAAAATTTTATTTATACACATTATACAGGTCTTGAAGTTTTTTCTGAAAATGAATTTTGTAAAAAAGCAATAAAAGCTGCTCCGAAAGCTGTGAAAGAAAAATATACTGAGGAAGCTGAGAAAATTGATGAAGTTCTCAAGCTGAAAATCGAGGTTGACGAAGAGCTTAACAGGATTTTCGGTTTAATAGGAAACAGTGAATTTGTTGCGGCTGAAAATGCACTTAATGAGTTGCAGAAAAAATATCATCATGAGTCGAGAATATTTGTAGGCAAGCTTCTGTGTGAGCTTGGTTTTACGGATATTAATCAGCTTTCAAATTGTGATACTGTTCTTACAATGTTCACAAACTATAATTATGCTGTTCAGTTTGCGGACAAGGAAACAAAAATGTTTCTTAATTCCTTCAATACAGCAATTTCCGAACGCATAAGGGAAATGGAACGTATTGACGAAAGTGTTGAAACCATTTCCGATTATGAATTTTCGGATGATGAGTTACCGGATTCATTTTTGTTGAGAATATGGTATACAATTAAAGCTTTTTTCCTGTTTGCGGGTGATGTGTTCAGGAATATTTTTGCTAATAAAAAACTGTTTGTGACGCTTATTACTGTTATAGTTATTGTTATCGGAGCTTTGACAGGCTTGCATTTTTTGAACAATGATTCATCTGATACAAGCTCGGTACCGGAAGCGGACAGATTGTTAAGGAATAATCGGTATTTTGATGCGGCTCAATTGTATGGCGAAAACAAAGACAGGATTGATGTTGTTGCAAAATTAAAATCTGATGAATTTGTTAATGCTGCAATTGATTTATATAATAACGGAAAAATCTGGGATTGTATAAAGCTTTGTAATCTCTGCGGAATCAATCAAACGGGAAATTATGAAATTGACAGATTGATAGCAAATAAGCTTTCATCCGGAAAGACCCATACGGCTGCTGTTTTGAGTAACGGCAGAGTTGTTGCAACAGCTTATGAGGGATATGAATATTACGGTGTCGGTGAAGTGAGTAATTGGGAAAATATTGTATCTGTCGCAACCGGAGAGAAGCATACGATAGGTTTGAAGGCTGACGGAAATGTTATTGCGACAGGTGATAACAGATTTGGTCAGTGTAATGTAAATGACTGGAAAAATGTTATTGCCGTGTCCGCAGGTCAAAGACATACGGTAGGTCTTTTGTCGGACGGCACTGTGGTTGCAACCGAGTATAACGGAAAAAGCTATAATAATCAATGCGAGGTTAGTACATGGAAGAATGTTATTGCCGTGTCCGCAGGTTCTGATTTTACTGTTGCTTTGCTTGCAAACGGTACGGTAATTACAACTGACAGTAGTTTTGATGTTTCATCCTGGGAACAGATTATTTCTGTTTCAGCAGGAAACAATCATATTTTAGGCTTGAAATCCGACGGTACCGTTGTAGCGGCTTTGCGTAAGGACAGTACCGATTACGGTCAGATTTCTGTTTCGGGTTGGAATGATGTTATTAAAATTTCCGCCGGCGGCAGACATTCGTTGGCTTTAACTGCAAAGGGTGAAGTTTTGGCATCTGTTTACACAGGTGATTTTAACGAGGGACAGTGTGCGGTAGATGAGTGGAAAAGTGCTACTGATATTGCGGCAGGTTTTGATTTCTCCATAGCGAGAGGAAGAACAGGTAAATTCTATATTGTAGGAGATAAGAATAAGAATATAGATATTAATGTACTTAATTACGATGTTGCAAATATTCTGGTCGAGGAAGAAACTTTGCCTCCCGTTACAACAAAGCCCACTACGCAGAAAGAAACAACAACTGCAAAACCAAAGACAACAAAGCCGAAAACCACGAAGAAAAAAACCACAGAGGCTAAAACAATTAATCCTGACGATTTAACAACCAGGAGAATAGCACCCACAGAATATGAGCCTGAGGGAACAACACAATATTACACAGAAGCCCCCCAAACTACAAGACAAACCACAACAGAAAGCTCTGTTCAGACAACAAATAAACCGGTTTTCACAAAGCCGAACTGATTTAATTTTTCGGAGGGAATGGATGGATATTATCAGAAAAGAGTATAAATACAGGTCGTATTCGGGTCTTGGTGATATTTATGCCCGTGCGTGGATGCCCTCAAATCCCGAAGAAGTAAAAGGGATTTTCCAAATAACACACGGTATGGCGGAACACGGCGAAAGGTACGAAGATTTTGCAAAATTTCTGTGTCAAAACGGCTATGCGGTTTATCTTAATGACCATATCGGACACGGTAAATCTGTATCGGAAAAAGCTCCCAAGGGCTATTTCGGTGAAAAATCCGGTTGGATAAGCTTTGTGGAGGATGCACATTTGCTTACGGGAATTGCAAAATCGGAATATCCGGATGTACCTTTGTATTTTTTCGGTCACAGTATGGGTTCATTTGTAGCAAGAAGCTATATAAGAAAATACGGTGACGAGGTCAAAAAAGCCATAATCTGCGGTACGAGCGGTTCAAATCCGGCAACGGGTGCAGGTATACTCATAACCAAAATTATAGCAAAGGTAAAAGGTTCTCTGTATCTCAGCAATTTTATAGATAATCTTGCATTCGGTTCATATAACAAAAAGTTTAAACCCAACAGAACCAAGTTTGACTGGCTTACGAGGGATGAAAAAAATGTTGATAAATATATTGCCGACCCTGATTGCGGATTTTTGTTCACGACAAGGGGATATATTGATATGTTTTCAATTCTTGCAGATGTTTCAAAGGAAGCGTGGTACAATTCCATAAGAAAGGATTTACCCATATTTTTAATTTCCGGAAGTATGGACCCGGTCGGCAACTACGGCAAAGGTGTAACCGAGGTTTGTAATAAGCTGAAAGCCGCAGGAGTTAAGGATGTTTCCATGAAACTCTATGTTGATTCCCGACACGAAATACTCAACGATATGGATAAAAATACAGTATATAACGATATTTTAAACTGGATTGAAAAATGACATTTGACGGAACTATAATTAAAGGCATAGGCGGTTTTTATTATGTTGAAACCGCAGATAATAAAGTTTATGAATGTAAGCTGAGGGGTATTTTCAGAAAGAATAAAATTACACCCCTGCCCGGTGACAGGGTGGAAATTTCCGTAAATGAGGGTGAAGAAAACACCGTTGACAAGGTGCTTGAAAGAAAGTCCGAGCTGAAACGCCCGCCGGTTGCAAATGTTGATGTTATGCTGATTGTTGTGGCTTCAACTCAGCCTAAGCCCAATACCGTGGTTATTGATAAGCTTACGGTAATTGCGGAAGCCGCAAACATTGTGCCTGTTTTTATTTTTACTAAAAATGATATTCAATCCTGTGATGATATTTTTGAAATTTACAAAACCACCGGATATAAATGTATAAAAGCTGACTACAAAACAGGTTCCGGTTTGGAAGAAATAAGGAATATTATCAACGGTAAAATCTGTGTGCTGGCAGGTAATACGGGTGTGGGGAAATCAACATTATTAAATGCTCTGGATAGCACTTTAAACCTGAAAACGGGGGAGATAAGCGAAAAATTGGGCAGAGGTCGTCACACCACAAGGCATGTAGAATTTTTTAAGCTGTGCGGCGGCTATATTGCCGACACTCCCGGATTTTCTTCCGTAGATTTTGAAATTACGGAAAGCTTTTTAAAGGAGTCAATTCAGTACCTTTTTAAAGAATTTGACCCGTATATAGGAACTTGTAAATTTACGGGTTGCGCCCATATTAACGATAAAGGCTGTAAAATCAGAGAAGCCGCCGAAAACGGGAAAATTTCGCAGTCGAGGTATAATTCTTATGTGGAAATTTATAACGAGGTAAAAGATATAAAAGAGTGGCAACTGTGAAAAAACTGTATATAATGTACTAAGTAACCCCGATTTAATCAGCGGTTACCTAAGCAATAAAATATAAGGGCGGTGCGTTATGTACAGAAATGGCTGCAAAAGAAAAAGGAACGGTCTTGTGTTCTCTGCATTCGGTGCAGGTTTACTGGTGGCATCCTGCTTTCCCACCACGGCTACGGTTATAGTATTGGCTGTCGTCCTGATTATTTTAGGGCTGATTATCTGCCGTAACACATAGGAGGAATGTTTTTTGAAAGTGGTTGTAATAAAAAATCCCAAAGGCATTTCAGGTTTGTTAAGATTGATTTTCGGTATAAAGCGTGACTCAAACAGTACAGTATAAAACAAAAACAGGTCTGTAAAAACTCACCGTTTTTACACACCCTTGTTTTTTAGTTTTTAGTTGAGGGTGGGTCTCACCCACGCCTATTTTAATTGCATATTGATTTAAAGTTGGCTCAAATCATAAGGTGTTCTCTGATATACAAAGTAGTTGAGCCAGTTTGAAAAAATAATATTTGCCGCACTGCGCCACTTCATAATCGGCGGCTTGGTAATATCATCGTTCGGATAATAATCAAAGGGTATTTCAACAGGTTTGTTTAAATCCAAATCCCTTTTGTATTCTCTGTCAAGGGTATATCTGTCATATTCCGAATGACCGGTGGAGAAGAAATTTCTGCACTCCATATCCGCAATAAGATGTACACCGGAAATTTCCGAATAGGATAATATCTGCAAATCCTTAACCTTTGCAATATCTCTGCTGTTTATGGTTGTATGCCTTGAATGCGGAACATAAAAAACATCGTCAAGACCTCTCAATAAAGGATGAAACGGGTCGAGTGAAATATGGGGGAAAATGCCGAACATCTTTTTATCGAGAAGATGTTTTTCAATACCGTAAAAATGATACAGTGCCGCCTGAGCACCCCAGCAGATATAAAATGTGGAGTAAACATTTTTCTTTGCCCAGTCAAAAATTGTACAAAGCTCCTGCCAGTAATCCACATCCTCATATTTCAGATGTTCAACAGGCGCACCGGTTACCACCATACCGTCATATTTTAAGTCCTTTATTTCATCAAAGGTTTTGTAAAATTTTATAAGATGCTCCACCGAAGTGTTTTTTGAAACATGGGTTTTCGTTTGGAGAAAATCAATATCAATCTGAATGGGGGAGTTACTTAAAAGCCTTAAAATCTGAGTTTCCGTTTCGATTTTAGTGGGCATAAGATTGAGCAGAATTATTCTCAGAGGTCTGATATCCTGACTTGAAGCCCTGTCCTCCGACATTACAAATATATTCTCTTTTTCAAGTATATTGGTTGCAGGCAACTGATTGTCAATCTTAATGGGCATAGTATTACTTCCTTAAAAAATCTTCTGAAATATTATACCAAATTTTCTGAGAATATTCAACCTTAAAAGTCATATTTTACAAAATTTAAATTTTTTGCAAGAATTAA